>PCCU01000010.1 GCA_002732015.1 Candidatus Pelagibacterales bacterium | reverse complement strand
AATAATGCTTCACAAGTCTGGATGAGCCATGGTGATGAGGTAGTAACTCTTCCAAAGGGATTTGATAAATTAGCTAAAACAAAAGCTAATAATATAGCTTCTATTGGTAATATAAAAAAAAACATTTATGGTCTGCAGTTTCATCCTGAAGTAATACATACCATTTCTGGTAAAATAATAATTGAAAATTTTCTAACTAAGATATGCAAAATTAAATCTAACTGGAAAATAGAAAACTTTTTAAACAGAAAAATAACAGACATTAAAAATAAGGTTGGAAATGAAAAAGTAATATGCGGATTATCAGGAGGAGTTGATTCCTCAGTAGTTGCAGCTTTATTAAGTAAGGTAATAGGAAAGAAGCTAATTTGTATATTTGTAAATCATGGATTTTTAAGAAAAGAAGAAGAAATAGAAGTTAAAAATAATTTTAACAAATACATGAACTCCAAGCTCGTTTATATAAATGCTAGCAAAATTTTTTATTTAAAACTAAAGAATATTGCAGACCCAGAAAGAAAACGAAAAATTATAGGAAAAGAATTTATCAAAATTTTTGAAAAAGAGGCAAAGAAAATTAAAAATGCAAAATTTTTAGCACAAGGCACGCTATATCCTGATGTAATAGAGTCAAAAAAAATTGAAGGAAATAATTCAAAAGCAATAAAATCACACCACAATGTTGGAGGTTTACCTAAGAGACTTAATTTAAGGTTAATTGAACCTTTAAGAGAATTATTTAAAGATGAGGTAAGAGAATTAGGTGATAAATTGGGGTTACCTAAAAATATAATACAAAGACATCCTTTTCCTGGACCTGGATTGGCAATTAGAATTCCAGGAAAGATTACATATAAAAAGGTTAACATTCTAAAAGAAGCAGATAAAATTTACATAGATGAATTAGTTAAAAGCAATCTATATAATAAAATATGGCAAGCATTCTGTGTTCTTTTACCTGTAAAAAGTGTTGGAGTTATGGGAGACAGTAGATCATACGAATATACAATTTCTATTAGAGCTATTACCTCTACTGATGGTATGACAGCAGATATTTATTATTTTAAAGAAGAATTTTTAAAAGGGCTTTCTGGAAGAATTATAGGAGAAGTTAAAGGAGTCAATAGAGTTTTGTTTGATATAACAAGTAAACCGCCAGCAACAATAGAGTGGGAATGATATACGCAAAAAAATGTAATAAAAACAATGACTATAGTTTTAAAACTATATATAGTAGTTGAATGAATAAAAAAGAAGAACTATTTAAAGATTTAGACGAAACTATCAATAAGCTTTTAAATCATAATTTTTTTAAAATTCACAGTTCTTTTTGGAATCTACTTTTTATAAGTTTACTGAGGGGTTTGGCATCAGGGTTAGGATGGGTGCTAGGAGCTACAATTTTAGTATCTCTGCTGACCTACACTCTATCACAAATAGAATTCATTCCAATTCTAGGTGATTGGGTTTCTAGATTAATTGTAGAAATTGAAGCTTTTGATAGATGAATTTCTTCTTATATAATTAAGATATGAAAAAAAACCCTATAAATCTCTTCTATCTCAAAGACAGTATTAGGTTTGAACAATAAAATGAGTTTTTATATAATTAAAGTATTATTTACGGTTTTTCTAATTATTACTATCACAGAAATAGCAAAGATTAGTGGAAAATTAGGGGGTATTATAACTGCTATGCCACTGACAACATTATTAGTTATCTGCTGGCTTTATTATGAAAAAGTTCCTAATTCTGAAATATCTAATTATGTTAAAAATACGTTATATTTCATTTTACCAACTATACCCATGTTTATTATTTTTCCTTTTTTAATTGAACGTTTTGGATTCATTATTTCTATTTCTATAAGTATATTTTCGGTGGCAGTTTTTGTTATTGTTACTAACTTCCTTATAAAGTTGTTAAATGTTTAAAAAAATAAAAATAGACTTTTTAGATAAAGTAATAATCAAAAGAACTAATCGGAAAAAAACTATTTCTATATCAGTTACGGGAGGTAACATAATAGTAATTTCGCCAAAATTGGTAAGCAAAAGTTATTTAAACAATCTATTAGAAAAAAAACAAAAATGGATTAATAAGAAATTAGAAGAAGATATTTTAAAAAGTAATATAAAAAAAAGAAATTTTTCTACTGGAGAGTTTTTTTTTAAGTTTGGTAAAAAAAAAACATTAGTTTACGAAAAATCTTCTTTAAATAAGGTAGTAGAAACAAAAAATATAATAAGGGTTTATTGCTTAGCAGAAAAAGATATTAAGAGAAAGCTTGAAAGTTGGTATAAGGAAATACTTAATTCTTACGTTGAAAAAAAATTGGAAGTATTTAAAAAGTTGATGGATGTTGATTATAGCGGAGTTAGTATTAAATTATATAAAAATAGGCTCGGGGCATGTACTCATTCTGGGAAATTAAGCTTTAATTGGAAAATAGTCATGATGCCACATGATATAATAAATTATATACTTATACACGAATTAAGTCATTTAAAACATTTTAATCATTCAAAAGAGTTTTGGGAATACGTAGAAAAATTCTGTCCTAATTATAAAGAGAAAGAGAACTGGTTAAAAGAAAATAAAAATTTAGTAATTTGGTAGCTATAAATTAATAAATAATTTATATAGTTTTTTTCTTTGCTTACTTGTAGGAATATGTCCATGTAGAGCTTGCATGTTCTCTTGCATATGATTAATTTTGGAAGTAGCAGGTATAGTACAAGTTATAGTTTTGTGAGATGTAATAAACTTTAAAAAATACTCTGCCCAGTTTCTTATTCCTATATCAATAGCATATGTAGGTATTTTTTTATCATTTACAATATTAAATAGTTTGCCTCCTTGAAATGGTCTATTAGCAATTACTGCTATACCTTTTTCCTCAGCTAAAGGTAACAAGTAATTGCTAGCCTCATTATCTATAATATTATAAGTCAATTGCACAAAGTCCAACTCATGATTGTTCATAATATCTTTTAATTTTTTGTGTCTTAACCCATGAGATGTGGTAACCCCTATATATTTTATAATGCCATTATTTTTTAGATCATATAACGTTTCTAAATGTCCTTCATAATTAACAAGGTTATGTACTTGAAGTAATTTAAATTCTTTTACACCCCAGTAACTTTTTGAATTCTCTATTTGTTTTTTTCCGTGCCAAGTATTAGGAGTCCAGATTTTAGTAGCAGCAAAAAAATTATTGGAATTTTCTAGTAGTCTAAGAGATTTGCCAATAACTTTTTCTGATGTTCCATACATAGGTGACGAGTCAATGACTTGACCGCCTGAATTAAAAAATACCTTTAAAACTTCAGATCTTTGTTTTAGTTTTTTTGTATTATAGCCAATATCAAAAGTTAACCAGGTTCCCATTCCTATACTAGAAATAAACTCTCCTGATGATGGTATCTTTTTTAAAAAAATTCTATTTTTTTTTAGTTCTTTGGAAAAGGAAAAAAAGGAACTAAATAATGAGTAAAATAAGATTTTTATAAAAAGTCTTCTATTCATATTAAATAATTTAAATTATAGTCATTCTATTATGTTATAATATATATGTCATAAATAATTATAATAATTTTTAAAAGCATGGAATTACTAAAAAAAATTAATAATTCAGAATTTAAGGATATACCCGATTTGCAAGGTTGGGTAGGGGACGCAAAATTTGGGTTGCATCAGCTCACACAATATTTTAACAAAAATAATAAATATGATGTACTCGAAATAGGTTGTGGTATAGGTTTATTATTAGCTTCCTTAAAAGAAAAGTTTCCTAATATTATAACACAAGGTATAGAACCTTATAAAGCCGGATTTGAAAGACTAAAAGCAACAAAAAATTTATTACCTAAAAGTATAAGCATTAATTATCTTAAATTTGAAGATTTTAAGCCAAATAAAAAATATGATATAATCTATTCTGTCAATGTTTTTGAACATTTATTAAATTGGAAATTATATCTTGATAAAACCAAAGAATGGTTAAAGCCTAATGGGGTCAATGTAATACTTTGTCCTAACTATTCCTTTCCATATGAGTCTCATTTTAAGATACCTATTCTATTAAATAAAAAAATTACTTACGTTTTTTTTAAAAATAAAATTGATAGATTTGAAGAAGAAAAAAAATCTTTGGGTTTATGGAACTCATTGAATTTTATTAAAATGAGAAATATAAAAAGTTATTGTTTAAATAATGAAATGAAATTTAAATACTGTAATAATATATTCAATGATATTATTAATAGGTTAGATGAGGATAAAGAATTTCAGAATAGACAAAACTTTGTAGGTTTTATTGCAAAAAACCTAAAAAAGTTGGGTGTTTTAAAGTTTTTAAATAAAAATACTTTTCATTCTTTTCATCCTTATATGAAGATAGAAATTACCAAGAAGAGTTCTAATGAAAAGAATTGATATGTGGTTTTCAATTGGAAGTACTTATACTTTTCTAACTATCATGAGGATAAAGCCCCTAATAAAAAAACATAATTTAAAAATTAACTTTTACCCATTTAATTTGAGAAAAATTATGATAAAAATGGATAATTTTCCTTTTTCTAAAGAAAAAAAAAATAAACTAAATTATATGTGGAGAGATATAGAGAGAAGGGCATTAAAATATAAAGTAGGAAAAATAAGGAAAAACATAAGTTTTCCATTAAAAAACTCTAATATTGCAAATAAAATTGCAATTTGTGCTCAAAAACAAAGCTTTTTATTAGAATATTTAGATGCAACATATAGACTTTGGTTTTTCGAGAATATTGAACCCGGAAACACAGACAGCCTAAAGCTAGTTTTCCAAAAAATAAATAAGAATTTAGAAAAAACTATATATCTATCACAGACAGAAAGAATAAATAAAATTTATGAAAAAAATACTTCTTTAGCTTTTAGTAAAGGAGTCTTTGGAAGCCCTACATTTTTGATTGGTAAAGAAGTATTTTTTGGAGATGATAGATTTGAAGACGCTATTTTATTTGTAAAAGGTAGAGATAATAAATAAAACTGACCGGTCAAAAATTTATTTGAAGTAAATAATTAACTAATTTATTATATAGTTATGATAGATAGAAAAAAAATTAAAAAACTAGAATGTGATGTAATTGTTGTAGGTTCTGGCGGAAGTGGCAGTTCTGCAGCACAAGCAGTTGCTGAGTCAGGACTAAATGTAATTGTTATTTCTAAAGATCCTTTAGCATCTTCAGATACTAAAATATGCGAAGGCGTAATGACTGTCAGAGAAGCTGGAGATGAAGATGATAGTGAAGAAGAGTTAGCAAATAATATAAAATTAGCAGGAGGAGATTTACCAGATAAAAAAATTACAGAAGCATTCGCTAAAGATAGCAAAGCAGCATACAATAGACTAAGAGAGCATGGTCTTAGACCAAGTATAAATAAAAAAAGAAACACACCTAAAACTTTGGCGATAGCGATGGGAGGACATAACAGGTCTCGTTCAGTAGGCCATAAAAATAGTGGGCTATCTTTTGGTCATGTAAATTGGGATACAATAATAAAGTTTAAAAATATTGAGTACTTTGAAGATTGTTGGTTTTTAGACGTAGTAAAAGATACTAGCAATAGTACAATAGTAGGAGGTATAGCTTATGATGCAAGCAATGGACAACTTCTTTCTATAAATGCAAAAGCAATTATTATAGCAGCTGGTGGATTATCTACTTTGTTTTTTCCTAAAACAGATACCATGAGAGGAAATACAGGAGATAGTTATGCCATTGGCATAAGAGCAGGAGCAGCTTTGGTTGATATGGAACAAATACAATTTTTACCCTTTTGTTTGACCTCACCTCCTTCTTATGAGGGTCTATTAGCGGGAGAACCAGCTACTGGAAGCTTTTTAGGTGTTTTAAGGGATAGGAACAATAAAGTAATATTAGATAGTGTATATTTGAGGACGAGAGCTGAATGTTCTGAAGCAATAATGAAAGCTGTGGCAGATGGTAGGGGGAGTCCAAATGGTGGTGCATTTTTAGATATGACAGCTAATAAAAAAGCTAAAAGGTCAGGTAAGTTTTTTATGGAATACCTTAAGACTGCTTTACCAACAGCTTATAATAATGCAAGACAGGCATTGGGAAAAGAGGCTGGAAAAGCAGAAGTTTCTTGGGAAGTTAGACCTAGTGCTCACTATATGATGGGAGGCATAAAAGTTGATGAATTTGGAAGAGCCCTATCTTATGATAAAGAGACAGAGACGGCTAACAAGATAAAAGGTTTTTATGCTGCAGGACAAGCAATGGGAGGATTATTTGGTTCAAATAGATTGGGTTCTACTTCTTTGACTGAAGTAGCAGTCTTTGGTTACAGAGCTGGCAAAGACGCTGCTGAATATGTTAAACAAAATAAAAATAAAATAGACGATAATCATTTTGAAATCCATTATGAAAAGTTTTTTCAACTATTTAATAATAATGGTAAATTNAAAGCATATAACTTAAAAATTGATTTACAAAGAAAATCATGGGAATATATTGGTGCAGCAAGAAGAAAAAAAGATTTACTTGCAATGCAAAGCTACTTAGCTGAATTAGAAGAAAAACTTAAAGATATTTTGGTTAAGCCTGATATGTATTGGAATCAACAACTTATTGAAAAAATTGAACTTAAGAATATGATTTTATCTGCTAAAGCAGTAACCCTAGCATCATTAAATAGAGATTTTAGCTTAGGAGGACACGTAAGGTTGGATGGAAAAAGAAAAAAAATATTTTCTAAACCTTTTTCAACATTAATATTTACAGATGCTTTCAGTAAACTAAAAGTAGCAATAATTGAAAGAGAAAGAACTAATTTAAAAATAGTATTAAAATATAAGATTAACGAATTATATAGATTGTACAATGCAAAGTTCATAAGAATTCTACCTGACTTTTTAAAGGATAGAATTATAGAAAATAAATATAAAAAAATATTAGGCTCCAAAGCTAAATCTATAGAACTTCAAGCAGGAAGTTTAGAGGCAGCTCCCGCTGAAATAAATAGGTGATTAATGGGTATTGAAACATTAAAAATACGCATAAAACTTTTTAGAGACAAAAAATCTTCTGAGATAGAATATACTTACAAAAAGAAATTTAAAGATGAAAGACCTATGGTCTTAGATGTTCTATTACAAGCACAAGAGGAAAAAATAGATGACTTATCATTTAGATATGGTTGCAGAGCAAGAAACTGTGGCATTTGTACTGTTGACATAAATGGGAAGCCAAGACTAGCTTGCAGGGCAAGAGTAAAAGAGGGTGATACAATCAGCCCACTAGGCACCCTTCCTGTTATAAAAGACTTAATTGTAAAAAGAGATGCAATACCCAGACAAATGATAGGTTACAACAAAATACCTTATAAAAATAATCTTAATGTTGAAGCTGATGTTTCTTATCATAATTTAACGGCATGTATAGAGTGCTATGCTTGCCTTGATGGTTGTCCATTACATAAAAAAAATAACCTTGAGGTTGAAGAGAATAATGCATACTTGTTTGGAAATCCTTTTTCTTTCTTAAAATTACAGAGGCTGTATATAGATCCGCTGACTCCTGAGGAAGAAAAGAAAGGAATAATAGAGAAAGCAAAAAGCCTAGGACTGGAAACATATAGAAGAGAATATCAGAATCTAAAAATTAAATGTGGAGTAGGAATTAACCTCAAAGATGAAGTAATTAAACCACTACTTCATGCAGCTTTTGGTAATCAGATTGAAAAAAAAAGAAAATAATATCAAGGTAGCTTTAGTAACTGGTGCTGGCTCTGGAATAGGAAAAGCTGTAGCATTAGGCTTAGCAAAAGAAGGACTCGATGTTTATTTAGCTGGAAGAAAAAAAGATAAGTTAATCAATACAAAGCAACAATCTGTAAGAGAAAAGAATAGAGGCTCTTGTCATGTAATAAAATGTGATGTTTCCAAAGAAGTTGATGTTAGAAAGGTATTCTTACTTATAAAAAAGCAACATCGCAGGCTGGACTTATTATTTAATAATGCAGGAATAGGAATGTATTCAAAGACAATTGATGAAATTAAATTTGAGGATTGGAAAAAAGTAATAAATATAAATATTAATGGAATGTTTCTTTGTGCAAAGTATGCTTATCAAATGATGAAAAAACAAAGGCCTAAAGGAGGTAGAATTATTAACAATGGTTCTATATCTGCTTTTTCACCAAGACCTAAATCAGTAGCATACACAACATCAAAGCATGCAATAACAGGATTAACTAAATCTTTGGCGTTAGATGGAAGAAAAGATAAAATAGTTTGCAGTCAAATAGATATAGGCAATGCATTAACTCCTCTTACCAAATCATTTACTAAGGGTGCTTTACAATCATATGGTATTAAAAAGATTGAACCTACAATGAATGTAGAAAATGTAGTTGAGTTAATAGTATTGATACAAAAACTACCTTTAAATACCAATATTTTAAATACTACAATTATGGCTAATAATATGCCTTTTGTAGGAAGAGGTTAAAATTTTTCTTTATATTTGTTATAACCTTAATTATAAATAGTAATAATATTTTATTAAAAATAACATTAAGAAGAAGAACTCTTACAGTTATACATATATATTAAAATATTATAAGACTGTTAAGAAATGAGAGGAAATTTTGAGCGATCCATTTTCAGATATAGATAATGAAGTAACTATAGATAAGTTAAAAAGTTTATTTCATAAGTATAAAAAAATAGTACTAATTTTATCAGTTTTTATTTTAGTAATTACAGCAACATTATTTTATATGGATTATAATAAAAAATCTAAAGATATTAGACTATCTGGATATTTAATTGAAATAATTTCCATAATTAATA
Organism: Candidatus Pelagibacterales bacterium; assembly: GCA_002732015.1. Taxonomy (GTDB): domain Bacteria; phylum Pseudomonadota; class Alphaproteobacteria; order TMED109; family TMED109; genus JAYYAX01. Next base: position 26,306 of record PCCU01000010.1, on the reverse strand, counting down.
CTGAAGATGAAAGAGCAATTGCTGAATTAAAAAAACTATCTAAATTAGGACATAAAGGGCATGAGATACTATCTAATATGTTACTATCAAAAATATATTTAAAAAGACAAGACTTTGAGGGAGCTATTAGTCATTTATCAAAAATAGAAATAAAGGGTAAAAAATTAGAGCCACTAAAAAAACTTAACAATTATTTCTTATCGATAGCTTATATGGGCATTAATGATCAAAAAGAATTTCAAAAAAGCATTAATGAACTACTTTCACACGGTGGTTATTGGTCTCTTTTAGGTCATGAACTTAGGGGACACTTTCTCTTTGAAAAAGGCCAATTAGCAGAAGCAAAAAAAGATTTTAATAAGATAATAAATGAGCAGCTTGCAACTCAATCGCTAAGAGCAAGAGCACAAGAAATGTTAAACAATATAAATCTGAATGATGAAGGTAATAGCTAATTTAATTTTATATGCACTAGTAGGAATAATTATTTCAGCTTGTGGGACAGGACAATATTTAGGATTTGAAAAAAAAAAAGTTCCTCTTAAAGGTAAAAGAGTTTCAGTTTTAAAAGATGTTTCAGAACTTAAAAAAGACAGTTTATCTACTAGTGTAATAAATTTAAGTAACCCCTTGGAATTAATTGACTGGAGACAAAGTTATAATTCACCTTCTCATGTAGGTTTAAATTATATTTCTAATAGTAAGTTAAATAAAATTAAAAAAATAGTAAAAGGGAAAGGGGAACGTTCTAATGAAAAAATTCTAGCTCAGCCTTTAATAAGTAATAATAAGTTACTATTTCTTGATGCTGTAGGAAATATATACGCTTTTGACCTAATAAAAAAAAAGCTAGACTGGAAGAAAAGTATTTCAATAAATGAAGATAAAGGACATAGTATCGGAGGTGGAATAGCTGTTGATGATAATTTTTTATTTATAGGATCTCCTTATGCGGAAATTTTTTGTTTAGAACTAAAAACAGGAAATATAGTATGGAAAAATAATACAATTACTCCAGTAAGAGCTACTCCTACTTTAGCAGATAACAAGGTGATTGTTCTTACTTTAGATAATAGAACATTAGCGTTTGAAAAAGAAGATGGTTCTTTAATTTGGGAGCATCAAGGCATTCAAAATACCACTTCTATTATTGGAGAGCCAAAAGTTGCAGCTGACGGGAACCTAGTCTTGGTTCCGTATTCAAATGGTGATATATTTGCCTTAAACTTGATAAATGGAAGAGAGCTATGGAAACAAACTTCTATAAATATAGAGCAGTCTGAAACTTCAAATTCTTTTTCTGATATTAATGCTAACCCTGTAATTTTAAAAAATATTATAATTGTAGCTAGTACAAGTGGTAAAGTTTTCGCATTAAATAAAAAAAACGGTAATTTTATATGGGAGCAATATTTAAATACTACACAAACTCCTCTAGTAAATGGCAATAATATTTTTGTAATACATAATAACAAGGAGTTAATAAATATAGATTTAAAAAACGGAAAGATTAGATGGATTACAGAAATACTAACAAGTTATTCGAGTGAAAAAAATTACTTGTGGTTAACTCCCGTTCTAATAAATAATCAATTAGTTGTAGTAGGAGGCGATAAAAGTTTATTAATTTTAAGCCCTTATAATGGTGAATTAGAAAAAAAAATTAGTCTTCCTAGTATTCCTGCAACATCGCCAATTGTAGTAAAGAAAAAGGTTTTTCTAATGCTTAAAAATTCAGAAATTATTTCCATTGATTAAAAGTTTTCCTGAAATTGTGTTAGTAGGTAAGCCCAATGTTGGAAAGTCTACTTTGTTTAATACTATGATTGGAAGAAGGGAGGCCATAGTAGGAGAAGAACAAGGCCTTACTAGAGATTTTCAAGAAATCAGATTTAACATTGAAAGTAGAAATTTTAAATTATTAGACACAGCCGGTATTGGATTAAAAAATGAGAAACTTAACGAACTTTCACACGCTCACACAGTAAAGAAAATAGAGGCTTCAGATTTAATATTTTTTGTAATAGATGGTAGTAATGAAATTACAATAGAGGATTATAATTGTGCAAATTTTCTGCGAAAATATAAAAAAAAAGTTGTATTAGTTATTAACAAAGTTGAATTAAAACAGTCAAAAAACTATAAAGATATTGGGTATGAACTAGGATTTGGAAATCCTGTAAGCATTACTGCAAAAAATAAATCCGCAAAATTTATTATTAATGATGTTATATTAAATTTCCTTAAACCAAAAATAAACAACCAGAACATTATTTTGAGTGAAAAAAAGATAAAGGATATAAATAAAATTAGTATATCTATTTCAGGAAAACCTAATACGGGAAAATCAACTCTATTTAATAATATTTACGGAAGTAATCGAGTAATCGTAAGCCCAGAGGCTGGAACTACTAGGGATTCTGTAAAAGAGGAAGTTTTTTTTAAAAATTATATATATTATTTAATTGATACCGCGGGTATTAGAAAAAAAGCAAAGACTATAAAAAGTGATGTAGAAAGATCTTCTAATTACTTTTCTAGAAAAGAAATTCGTTACGCTAATATAGTAATTTTAGTTTTTGATGCCAACTTACCGTTTACAAATTTAGAGCTTAGTATAGCTAATTATATTATTAATGAGGGAAGAGCTGTTCTATTGGTATTTAATAAATGGGATTTAGTTAAAGAAAAAACAAAAGTGAAAAGAGAAATACTTTCCAGAATAAACTCTTATTTTTTTGATATAAAAGATGTGCCATCAATATTTATATCTGCAATTAATAAAAGTTGTAAAAATATAATTTTAGAACAAGTTAAAGTAATATATTTAAAATGGCAAAAAAGAATAAAAACTTCTGAGTTAAATCAATGGCTGCATTCTGAGTTTCTAGATATTAAAGTTAGTCAAAAGCCTTATATCTCTACTAAGTTTAGGTATATAAGTCAAACAAAGAGCCGTCCACCAACATTTTCTTTATATTGTAATACTAAGAAAAAATTAAATCTCTCTAAAATTAGATCTTTTAAAAACAGACTTAGAAATAAGTTTGGTTTAGAGGGTATTCCTATAAGAATTAATCTGAAAGTCTCTAAAAATCCTTACAAAAAAAACTAGCATAATTTTTAGTTATCACTCAATAAGGAAAGTTGTGTTGTTAGGTTTCCTGAGTCTCTGTCTACTAGCTCAGTTGGATAATCTCCAGTAAAACAATGGTCGGTATATTGAGGAGAATTGTTATTCCTGTTTTCATGTCCCATAGCATTATAAAGTCCTTTTATAGATAAAAACTTCAAAGAATTTACACCTAGCTTGTTTACCATTTTTTCTATCGATAAATTAGAAGCAATTAACTCATTCCTTTTTGGTGTATCTATTCCATAATAGTCAGGATATTTAATAGGAGGACAAGATATTCGCATATGGACTTCTGCAGCATTTGCTTCCTTAATCATTTCTATAATTTTAATAGCAGTAGTTCCCCTTACTATTGAGTCATCTACGAGTATTACTTTTTTTCCTTTAATTAGCTCTTTATTAGGATTATGTTTTAATTTTATACCCAATTTTCTTATCTTTTGTGTCGGCTCAATAAAAGTCCTACCGACATAGTGATTTCTTATAATTCCAAGTCCAAATGGAATTTTTGACTCTTCAGCATAGCCTAATGCAGCTGGAACCCCTGAATCAGGTACAGGTATCACAATATCTGCCTCAATAGAGCTTTCTTGAGCTAGATGCTTTCCCATTTCTTTTCTGCATTCATAAACATTTTTACCGCCTAAAATACTGTCAGGCCTTGCAAAATATATGTATTCAAATATGCATGGTCTTAAATTAATATTACCGAATGGTCTATATGTTTTAATGCCTTCATGATCAATAACTACTATTTCGCCATTTAATACTTCTCTTTCAAACTTGGCTCCAATTATATCTAAAGCACATGTTTCAGATGATATTATTTTAGCATCACCCAATGAACCTAGAACTAATGGTCTTATACCTAAGGGATCCCTTATAGCAATAAGCTTTTTTTTTGTTAATAGCCCAAAACTATAGGCTCCTTTAATATTATATAAAGCATCAATAATTTTTTTCAGAATTGTTTTTTCTTTGCTTAGTGCAATTAAATGTAAAAAAGTTTCAGTATCAGATGTGGATTGAAATATAGAACCTTCTTTAACTAGTTTGTTTCTTAACTCAATACCATTTGTTAGGTTTCCGTTGTGGGCTAATGCTATTCCACCTCCAATTAAGTCTGCAAATAGTGGTTGTACATTTTTTAAAAGTGTTTTCCCAGTAGTTGAATATCTTACATGACCTAAAGCTGAATCTCCAGGAAGCTTATTAATTACAGAGGTTTTTGTAAAATGGTCACTTACTAGGCCTAAACTAAGTTGTGTATTGAAGTTTTTACCATCATAAGAGACAATTCCTGCGCCTTCCTGTCCTCTATGTTGTAATGCATGAAGACCTAAGGCTGTTAAAGTAGCAGCGTCTTTATGTCCAAAAACACCAAAAACTCCACATTTTTCTCTTAATTTATCTGGAAACATTTAATCTATTTTTAATCATTATTTTCAATATTGAAAAGTTTATTTAAAGACTCATTATCATTATTAGAATAACCTTCTTTTTTTTTATATTTATTTTCATTCAAATCAGGTTCACCATATTGTTCAGCTTTAAAATCTTTAGAACCATTATTAAAGTTTTTAGGAATATCTATTTTAAATATTTCTTTTAATTGAACCATCGTATTTGAAGGGATAATTTTTAATATTACATTTGAACTATATTTTATTAAATTGAGAGACTTTGATTCATTTATCCATGATGGATAGTTTTCTTTCCATAAAGTTATTACTAGTAAGATATTAATAATTGATAAAATAATCATTGCTTTAATAAATCCAAATATGATTCCAAAATTTTTATCGAAAATTTCCAAAGAAGTATTATTAATTTTTTTTGTTATAAACCTTATTACTGTACCAAAACAACTATAAATGAAAAAAAATAATATTGATAGAGATATAATATCAGAGATTACTCCCATCTCTATATATTTTTTAATAAATAAACTAATACTTGGATAAAAATAGATTGCTATATAGCCAGAAAAGAAAATAGAAAAAATTGACAAAAACTCTTTTACGAAGCCACGCAAGTATCCTCGGAGCATTGCTAATAATATTAAAAGCATGACTAAAAAGTCAGCATTATTTAAATTATTTATAAAACTCAATTTACCCTATTAAATTATTAATATATACTTTTTTTACTCTAGCTCCAATTTTACTTGCTATTTCATATGATATTGTATCACAAATACTAGCAAATTTTTCTATAGAAACTGAATTTCCAAAAATTTCTACCCAATCACCTGTCTGAAGTTTATCATTGCTAGTAATGTCAATTGTACATAGGTCCATTGATATATTGCCGATTATAGGAAACTCATAATGCTTATGGTAAACATTTCCAGAAAAAGACCTAGGTAAACCATCTGCATATCCTATACCTAAGGTTGCAATTCTAATTTTTTTTTTGGTTTTATATTTTGCTCCATACCCTACATACTCGCCTTTATTTGTAAATCTAATTTGGAGAACTTTTGCTTTAAGGCTTATAACATTTATTAATCCCTTTTCTTTTATTTTTCCTAAATTTAAGCCATAAATTAATCCTCCTGGTCTGCAAAGGTCAAAATGAAATTTCTTTCCCAATAAAATACCGTTAGAGTTAGCAAGACTAAATTTTATTTTTTTATATTTCGTTAGTTTTTTTTTAATAGCTAAAAATTTACTTAATTGTAGGTTATTCATTTTTGATAATTTATTTTCAGAACAAGATAAGTGACTCATGATTAAAGAAAGATCAAGATTATTTCTTGCTAACCTAACAATATTTTCAGTTTCTCTAACATTTAACCCTAGTCTGTTCATTCCAGTATCTATATGAATTGCACAGCCTGCTTTTAGATTAATTTGATTAGAAATATTTATTAGGTCTTTTAATTGTTGGCAATTATTAATGACTATTTTTATACCTCTCTTAATAAGAAATATTGTAGCTTTTTTACTAGGCATTCCATTTAATACGTAAACATTTAAATTTTTTTTTATTTTTATGGTATCTAAAGCTTCTTTAGCTGTTGCAACAAAAAATGTATTACATCCTTGTTTAACTAATGTAGTACAAATCTTTTTTAGTCCTAATCCATAGGCGTTAGCCTTTACTGAAACACCAATTTCTGATTTATAAGCCTTAGTTTTTAAAAAGTTGTAGTTTTTTATTATGCCTGCCAGATTAATTAAAAGTATTGAGCTAGCATTTTCGTTGATATGATAAATATTATTTTTTTGTAGGCTGTTGCTTTTCATCAGTATAGTTAGAAAACTTTGTTAGTTTAGAGTCAAAGTAAAGTTGCAAGGAACCTATCGGCCCGTGTCTTTGTTTTGCAATAATAATATCGGCAAGATTTTTACATTGTTCTAAATTTTCTTGCCACTTAATATATCTTTCAGTAAAAGCTACAGAAGTTTCTGTTCCAGATGATTTGGGCTCCGCTCTTTCTTCATAATATTCTTGCCTGTAAATAAATATTACAACATCAGAGTCTTGCTCAATTGTCCCTGATTCCCTGAGATCAGATAATTGAGGTCTTTTGTCTTCTCTTTGTTCAACTGCTCTAGATAATTGAGACAATGCTAAGACAGGAACATCTAGTTCTTTTGCAATAGCCTTCAAACCTTGGGTGATTTCTGAGATTTCTAATACTCTATTTTCAAACTTTCTAGTGCCCCTCATTAGTTGTAGGTAGTCAACTACAATTAAACTTAAGCCATTATCTAGTTTTCTTTTAAGTCTTCTAGCTCTAGTCCTCAATATAGGAATAGTAATGGCGGGGGGGTCATCGATAAATAGACCGCTATTTGAAACAGCTTTACTAATTTTATCTAAAGCTGCAAAATCTTCTTTTGATAATTTTCCTCTTCTAATTTTATCAGATGATAATTTAGATTGTTCTGCAAGTATTCTATTAGCAAGTTGTTCAGCTGACATTTCCAGTGAAAAAAAAGCAACATTTTGTACATTATCATCTTTTTTTGAGGAAGAAATTTTAAAGGCTATATTAGTTGCTAGTGCAGTTTTCCCCATAGATGGTCTTCCAGCTAATATTAGTAGGTCTGATTTATGCAATCCTCCTAATAAATTATCTAAGTCTAAAAACCCTGAAGAAACTCCTAAAGATTGACCTTTATTTGAATGTGCATTTTTTGCACTTTCCATGGCGTAGTCCACTGATTCTTGAAAAGATATTAATTGATTATTTGAGGTAGTCTTATTTTCTGTAAGTTCATATAATTTTGACTCAGTTTCTTCAATAATATCTAGAGATTTCTTTTCGTGATCAAATCTACTGGCTTCTAATTCCAGATTTTTAGAAAGTTTAATCAATTCTCTTTTGTTATAAAGTTCCTTTAAGAGATTAGCATAATCTTTTGTTATAGAACTACCTAAGTTTCCATCACATAACTTATTTAGAAATTCTTTTCCTCCTAGTTCTATAAATGCTTCATCTTCTGAAAAATAATGCTCTAGCGTTAAAGGATTTGCTATTTGGTCTTTGTTAACTAATTCAGAAATACTTTGAAAAATTCTACCATATATTGGAACAAAAAAGTGAATATTTGCTAAACCATTTTCTATTAGGTCTAATGCAGAATTATCCGATAACAAGCTACCTAATAATACTTCTTCAGCTTCTTCATCGTGAGGTAGTGTATTAATGCCTTGTTCTTGTACCAGCTTAATAGTATTTTTATGAATATTATCATTATTTGTCATGATTAAGTATTTATTACTTTTTCACTAAAATAAACTTTATTTTTAAATTATTACAATTTTTATTTTAACAATATTGTGGATAGATTGATATTCTTCTTATAAAATAACTATTTAAATAGTATGGATAACTATTACTTTGTTTTTCTTTATTTATATTAAAAAGAAATAATGATATTTTTTAAAAAATAAAAACAGAATCAAATTATTTTTCAATAGTTTTTACATTAATTATAATATCTTTGGAAATTTCTGGGTGTAAGGATAAGATGCCAGAATATTCTCCTATATTTTTAATTATTTGTTTAATAGTGAAATCTTTAGCTTTTAAACTTAGTTCTGAGTTATTATTAATTTCATTTACTACATCNCTTGAAGTAACNGATCCAAAAAGGGCGCCTTGTTCACTTGCTTCTCTATAAATAACTACAGAATTAGGAACTTTGGCNANAAGTTCTTCTGCCATTTTTTTCTTTTCCAAATTTATTTTTTGTAACTGNTCTTTTTTCTTTTCAAAAACTTGTTTATTTTCTTCGGTTGCACGAATTGCTATTTTATTAGGAAATAAAAAGTTTCTGGCATAGCCCGGTTTAACTTTTACAGTTTGGCCAATGTCACCTAGTTTATTTACTTTCTCTAATAATATTATTTCCATTACCTATATTTTCCAACGTGAGATATTAAAGCTAATGTCCTAGCTTTTTTTATCTCTCTTGATAGTTTTCTTTGTTTATCGCTAGATACAAAGCTAATTCTGCTAGGAATTATTTTTCCTTTTTCAGAGATATATTTTTCTAATAATTTTACATTTTTATAATCGATTTCTGGTGCTCCTTTTGCACTCAAAGGGCACGATTTTATTTTTTTAATAAAAAATTGCTTTTTTTTAACTGGTTTTCTGTCTTTTGTTTTATTTCTGAACATTAATTAGTATCCTTTTCTTTTAAATCAACTTCAGGAATTGCTCTGTCAGAGTTTTCTTTGTCTATTTTTGCCTTCATTATAGGGGTTGGCTCAGTAGGTACTTTAAAAGTTTTGGTAGTAAGAAACCTAATTACATCTTCATTTATTTTAAAATTTCTCTCTAATTCAATGACGGCTTCTGGATCGCTATTATGTACCAAAAAATAATAATAACCTTTTTTATTATTATTAATTTTATAAGCTAAGCCTCGAAGGCCCCAATTCTCTTTATATTCAATCGAAGATTTTTTAAGCCTTAACAAATTTTCAAATTTTTCTTCGATTGGCTTTAAACTCTCAGGGCTTATATCTTGCCTTACTACATATACTGTTTCATACAAATGCATAATTAATAAAAAAACTTTATAAAAATTGAAATATAATTAAAATAAATATTGATGCAAGTCTTATTTTTATTTAATTTTTTTTTTTGAAGGTAAATGATGAAAAAAGCTTTTGTTTTTCCAGGCCAAGGTTCTCAGAAAGTAGGTATGGGAAAAGAAATTTATGATAACCATAGGGCTGCGAAAGATGTTTTTGAAGAAATTAATGATAGTATATCCAAAAACCTATCTGATATTATTTTTAATGGGCCACAAGAACTACTCACTCTAACAGAAAACGCTCAACCATCAATAATGTGTGTTTCTATGGCAGTTATTAGAGTTTTAGAAGAAGAATTCAATTGTAATACAAAAGACTATATTAGTTATTTTGCTGGACATTCATTAGGCGAATATACAGCTTTAGCAGCTTCTAAAAGTATAAGTGTCGCTGATGCAGCTAAAATTCTATCGTTTAGAGGAAAAAACATGCAGAAATCCTCTGCTAATTCAGCAACTAGTATGGCGGCTTTTATGGGTGCAGATTTGAAGACAATAGAAGAAATAATCAGTCAATCTATTAGAAACGAAGAAATTTGTGATATTGCTAACTATAATACTGAAACTCAAATAGTTTTATCCGGTGACGATACAGCAATAAATAGGGCTATAATTTTAGCAAACGAAAAAAAAGTAAGAACTGTAAAGCTTGACGTAAGTGCGCCATTTCATAGCAGTTATATGAAAAACACTGCAAAAGCTTTACAAGAAGAATTTATTAAGTTTAAGTTTAATGTTCCTCAAATAGAAGTTATTAGTAATTTTCTTGCAGTTCCTTTTAAAGACTCAAAAGAGATAGAGGAAGGTTTAATAAAGCAAACTTATTCAACCGTAAGGTGGTTTGAAAGTATACAGTATATGAAAGATTTAAATGCTAATTATTTTTTTGAAATAGGATTTGGATCAACATTATGTGGTATAATAAAAAGAATAGATAGAAAACTAAATACACAACCTATTAGTAGTTCCAATGAAATTGAAGCTTTAGCAAAGGAAGTTTTATGAATATTAATTTTAAGGATAAAAATGTACTTGTCACAGGTGCCGCAGGTGGCATTGGATCTGAGATTGTTAAAAGTATGCATTCTTTGGGTGCAAGTATAATAATTTCGGGGTCAAATGAAAAAAAATTAGCTAATTTTTCTAATCAGTTTAGCTCACCACTGCTATACTATCCAGCTGATCTTAGCAAGTATGATGATATAGAACAATTAGTAAATAATACTCTAGACAAGTTTAATAACAAATTAGACATATTAATTAATAATGCAGGTATTACTAAAGACAATTTAATGCTTAGAATGAAAGACTCCGACTGGAGTGATGTAATAAATTTAAATTTAAATAGTACTTTCTACCTCACCAAGTTGTTTCTCAGGTATATGATTAAAAATCGCTATGGACGAATAATAAATATTTCATCGGTAGTTGGTTCTAGTGGCAATCTAGGGCAGGCAAATTATTCAGCCTCAAAAGCTGGAATAGAAGGTATGAGCAAATCTATAGCACTTGAGGTAGCAAGCAGAAATGTTACTATTAATTGTGTGGCTCCGGGATTTATTGAAACAGAAATGACTAAAGATATATTAGCTAAAAACGAGGAAAGTTTAAAAAATAAAATTCCTATGGGTAGAGTTGGTTTTCCTGATGAAGTTGCAAGCCTAGTATCTTTTCTTGCAAGTGATGAAGCAGGGTATATAACAGGTCAGACAATACACATAAATGGCGGACTATATCTCTAATCTAATTTTTTTTCATAAAGTATTTGAAATATTTTTAAAATAGTATAGTAATTTTAATTAACATTAACGAAAGGAAGTACATGAGTGATATTTCAGAAAGAGTAAAAAAAATTGTAGTTGAGCATTTGGGTGTAGATGAAGATAAAGTAACAGAAGGTGCATCCTTTATTGATGACTTAGGTGCAGACAGCTTAGATACCGTAGAATTGGTTATGGCTTTTGAGGAAGAATTTAAGTGTGAGATACCTGATGACATTGCAGAAAAAATTATAACAGTTAAAGATGCAGTTAATTTTATAGAAGAAAAGCTCTAGAGGTTTTTTATGAATCGAGTAGTAGTGACAGGAATAGGGATGGTCACTCCCCTCGCATACAAGACTAATGACACATGGCAGAGGCTAATAGAGGGAAAATCAGGTATTAATAAGATTACATCTTTTAATACTGATGATTTGAATGTAAAAATAGCAGGACAAATTCCTAGAGTTGAAGAAAAGTTTGGTTTTAATCCAGATAATCACTTAGAAAAAAAAGATCAGAGAAAAGTAGATGATTTTATTATTTATGCTATGGCTGCCGCAGATCAGGCCCTAGAAGACTCTGGTTGGGAGGCAAAGAATGATGAAGACTATAATAGAGCAGGAGTTTTAGTTGGGTCTGGTATAGGGGGCCTTCAATCAATTGCTAAGGCCAATGAAACATTAAATGAAAAAGGGCCCAAAAGAATGAGTCCTTTTTTCATACCATCTTGTTTAATTAATCTGGCTTCAGGACAAATTTCTATTAAACATGGTTTTAAAGGACCTAATCACTCAGTTGTTACAGCTTGTTCTACCGGAGCACATGCAATAGGTGATGCTACAAGATTAATTAAAGCTGGAGAAGCAGATATAATGTTAGCTGGCGGAGCTGAAGCAGCGGTATCAAGGCTTGGGATAGCTGGATTTGCTGCCGCAAGGGCTCTTTCAACAAACTTTAATAATGTTCCTGAAAGTGCCTCTAGGCCTTGGGATAGAGATAGAGATGGTTTCGTTATGGGAGAAGGCGCAGGAGTTATTGTTTTAGAAAGTCTTGAAAATGCTAAGAAAAGAGGTGCAAGAATTTATGCTGAAATAGTAGGATATGGTTTATCAGGGGATGCTTATCATATTACAGCTCCAGCAGAGGATGGTGATGGAGGTTATAGAGCAATGAAAAATGCAATTCATAACGGAAAAGTTGATATGGATAAAATACAATATATCAATGCTCACGGCACTTCTACTCCACTAGGAGATGAAATAGAGTTAGGAGCAGTATCTAGACTTTTCAAAAATTCTTTAAAATCAATTTCTATGAGTTCTACTAAATCATCTATAGGACATCTTTTAGGAGCTGCAGGTGCCGTAGAGGCAATTTTTTCAATTCTATCTGTTTATCATAGTATTTTACCTCCAACTCTCAATTTAGAAAATCCTAGCATAGATCCTCTGCCTTTAGACCTAGTACCTTTGAAATCCATAGAAAAAAATATTGAGTTTGCGTTATCTAACTCCTTTGGTTTTGGAGGAACAAATGCCTCTTTAATAGTGGGAAAAGTGTGAGGATTTTTTCTTTTCTAATTTTTTTTTTTTGTATAATAACATTTTATTATTTTTTTTATTATAGCAATATCAAAAGTGATAAAATAATATACATTGAGAAGGGGAAAAGTTTAGAAGAAGTCAGTATTATATTTGAAGAAAATAATATTATAATATCTAGATACCCCTTTTCTTTATATTACAGGCTATTGGGAAAAGACAAAAGTATTAACGCCGGAGAATACTTATTTAAAAAAAATAGTTCTTTTTTCAAGGTTTTAAAAGACTTCAATAAAAATAATCTAATTTATAGAAAAATAACGATTCCTGAGTGTTATACAGTCAACCAAGTTCTAGATCTTATCGAGAATAATCAATATATTTCAGGAGATGTAACAATTAATCCAGTTGAAGGAAGTATTTTTCCTGAAACCTATTATTTCTTAAGGAATGTTAATGCAGATACTCTTTTAAAAAGAATGCAATCTAAAATGATTGAAAAGTTGGATAATATATGGGTAGGTAACCACAAATATTTTAAATCCGAAAACGACTTATTAATTTTGGCCTCATTGATAGAGGCAGAAGCAAAAATAAAAGAAGAAAAGTACTTAGTTTCTAGTGTATTCCATAATAGGTTAAAAAAAAATATGAAGCTACAGTCGGACCCTACTATTCTATACGCAAAAAATTTTAAAAAAAAAAATAAAAGCTTAAAAATTTATAAAAAGGATTTACAAAAAGACAATCCTTGGAATACTTATACTAGAAGAGGCATGCCAAAAACTCCTATATGTAATCCAGGCCTAGATGCAATTAATGCTGCAGCTAATCCTTATATTACAGATTTTTTGTACTTTGTAAGTGATGGAAAAGGAGGGCACAGATTTAGTAAGACTCTTGAAGAACACAAAACTAATATAAAGTTATGGAAAAGTAAAAAAAATGAAAAAAAATAAAATTAATAGACTTGGTATAATGTTGGTAATATCTTCACCTTCAGGTGCAGGAAAAACCACATTAGCTAGAAAGCTTTTAGAACAAGATGATAATATCAAGTTATCAGTTTCAGTAACTACTAGAAAACCAAGAAACTCAGAAGAGAATAATAAAGATTATATTTTTGTAAACAAAGAGATATTCCAAGAAATGGTTAAAAATAATGATTTTTTGGAGTTTGCAAAAGTATTTGGAAATAACTATGGAACACTAAGAACCCCAGTAGAAAATAGAATAAATAATGGTAAAGATGTTTTATTTGATATAGATTGGCAAGGAACTCAAGCATTAAGGGAAACAGAGCCTAAGCATTTAGTATCAGTTTTTATTCTTCCACCGAGCACTAAAGAATTAGAAATAAGATTAAAAAGCAGAGGTCAAGACTCTGATGAAGAAGTAAAAAGAAGAATGGCAGAAGCTAATTCTGAAATAACTCACTGGGCTGAATATGACTATATAATAATAAATTATGAAATAGAAAAAACATTAAAAAAGCTAAAATCAATTTTAATTACTGAAAGATTAAAAAGGGAAAGACAAGTTGGTTTAAGTGATTTTGTTAGAAGGTTGCTAAACTAGTTTTCGATCAACTAAACATTTAGCTAAATTAGTATACTTTTCTACACTTAAGTTTTCTGCTCTACATTGATCATCAATATCAAGTTTTTCTAATAAACCTTTAATGCCTTCAATATTAGATAAAGAGTTTTTTATAGTTTTTCTTCTCTTTTCAAATGCTAATTTAGTTAAATTTTTTAACTCATTATAAACGTCAATACAAGTTGTATCTTTTGGTTTAAAATTTAATAAACAGCTGTCTACATCAGGCTTGGGATAGAAAATATTTGAATTTAGATTAAATATTTTTTTAATGTTACAACAATATTGTGCAATAACTGATAATTTAGAATATTTTTTATTATGTGGATTTGCAATTAATCTTTCTGCTACTTCTTTTTGAAACATAAAAGTAGCTTCTAAAACATTGGTATGAAATGGTAAGATTTTAAGTAATACTTGTGTTGAAATATAGTATGGTAAATTTGATATATATTTTACTCTATTTTTTTTTAAAACCTCTAACTCATCTAGGTTAATTTTCATAACATCATCAAATATTAAGTTAGAAGTAACGGAAGGATAGTTTTTTGTTATTTCTAATAGAATACCTTTAAAGGATACATCTTTTTCAACTAGAGTAATAGATTTAGGGTTACACCTTAATAATGATTTGGTTAAACCGCCTGGCCCCGGCCCAATTTCTATTATACTTAAGCCACTGATGGGGCCAATTGAGTCAGCAATTTTATTTAGAATATTTTCATCAAAAATGAAGTTTTGTCCTAATTTTTTTTTTGGTCTAATATCATTTTCTTTCAGTAAATCTTTTATTTTTTTTTCTTTAATCAAAACTATAAAACACTTATTTCAATAAGAGCTTTTCTTCTTATTCTATTCAGCAAGGATTGAGCTGCACTATCTATTTTATTTTTTCTGAGATTATTCTCTACAGATTTTTTTAATTGTTCGTATGTATTATTAGCTACAGGCGAGCAAAGCATTAGTGCATGCACTCCGTCATCTGTGGTAACTGCTTCACTTAATTGACCAATAGGTAACCCTATCAATACATTTATAAACTTTTTTTCAATATTTTTAGAATCAACCTCTCCTAAATTGCCACCATAGCCTTCTGGTATTTCGTCTATAAGTTTGTCTAAATCATCGCAACCTTTAATGGTATTCTTTAAACTAGATAAAAACTCTTTGTAATATTTTTCTTGTTTTGTATTGTTAGGATTATCAAGTTTAAAAAGTATTTGACTCAGGTTATAAATAGTTTGATTTTTTTCTATTTTTTTTGTTTTCCTTTTATCATTTAATAAAATGATATAATATCCAGATGAGGTTTTTACAGGCGCGCTAATCTGCCCTATACCAAGTTTTGATACACTATTCTTAACTTCTGCATTTAATAAACTTTCTCTAGTCCAATTGTTAACTGTATTTCTATTAGATATTACGCTGTCAGAAAATTGTTCCGCTAAAAGTAAAAAATTCTTACTGTTAATTTTTGAATATATAGAATTTATCCTTTGTTCTGCCTCGATATTATCAAGTGATATAAAGATTTCAGAAAGGTTATATTCAATTTCTCCTGATTTTTTTATTAATAAGTCAAAAGTTTCGGTAATTTGTTTGTCAGAAATACTAATATTTTTTATAATAATATTATAAATAAGTTTCTCCCAAAGCAATTGACTCCTAATTTGATTGAGTATCGTAATTTCTGGAATACCTTTTTTTGTATAGTTTTCTAGCAAGGAATTTTTTTTAATTCTAAGTCTTGTTTCTAATCTATTAATCTGGCTGGTAACTTCTTTGTTCGATACAAATATACCTAAGCGATTTGCTTCCTGAATTTTAAGAATTTCATTAATAAGCCCATCTAAAACTCTTGGTTTAAGCCTTTCTTTAATTTCCTTTTCGTCAGGTAATTTTGATAAATCTAGTGCCATTTTTAGCCTATTTTCAAGGTCTATGTTAGTAATAATTTCATTGTTAACTTTGGCCACTATGGTAAGTTCATAAGGATTTACAGAAGTTATTATAAAAAAAAACAATAAAGAGAGTATTTGCATTTTTATCATCAATTTAAAATAAATTTATATTAAAATTATAATTTGTTGTTGAAGGAATATCAATATCATAGGACTTATCTNTTGTTACATTGATGCTAATAGTAGCACAATCATTTTCAAAAATTAACCCGAGAGTTGATTTAAATGGGATAGAAAATTTAGCCCCAGCCAAATCTCTATGTTGAGAAAAGTCAAATTTCCAGTTTTTAAGAAACTTTCTATTGAAACCATATGAAATTTGTTCTGTATCAGGGTTATCTCTGCTAGCAAAGTTTTTTATTTGAGTATAGTTAATATTAATTTTATTTTCTCCTAGTCCTAATTTAGTCTTTATTCTATTTCTGTTAAAATCAAGATCTTCAGAAACTCTAAAATCATAATAAAGTTGGTTTTCATTGGACAAAGACATAGTATAATTTCCTACAAAATCAGAGTTTTTTTCTGAAAAACCACTAACATAGTCAAATCTATCTTGCTCAGTATTTAAGTAAGATCTTCCTAAAACTAAATTATAAGATGACCCATCAATTTCATCAAAGTTAATACTAAGGCCATAATTAATCCTTAGACCAACTTCATTTCTATCGTCTCCGGAGTATTTATTTTTTATCAAAAAGTTAGATGACATTAATTCTACTTCTAAACTATCTTGATTTTTTATCTTTTCATTATCATTATTATCAGCTGTATAAATAATTTGTGTTACTGGTTCAAATAAAATACTATTTTGGTTGCTAAATTTTATTAATGGGTAGGAAGCAGTTGTAGATAAAGAAGGAAAAAGTCTTAAATTATTTTCATAATTAGCTGATTGATATTTACTATAGTAGTAATCAAAATCTAAGTCTAGGTCACTCTTTAAAAGAATATTATTTATTAAGAAACTTTTTTCGATATTTTGAGAAAGGTAAATAGCATTATACTTAATATTATTCTTTTTCGATACTGACCTAAACTTTATGTTTGAGCTTGAGTTAATAGTTCTCTTTTTATTTTTAAGGTTATTCCAAGAATAAGAAATTACTGGTCTTATGAATGGTAGGTTGTCTTCTAAATAGTTATCAGATAAGGTTTGAAATTTAAAAAATTGAGTAGACAAACTATTGTGAGAATTTTCTCTTTCTAAGTATATATTTTGAGTAAGGAGGGCTTCACCATCAGTTAGTTCATACCTTGATAAATATGATTTATCACTAGATCTTTTAAAGTTTATTCCTGCTAAAAAGCCATTTCCTATATAATTTGCATAGTTAAAATCAACATGCCCTCTGTTTTCTTTTTTTGTCGGTTCATCTACTCTTACTTTAGTTCCTCTTGTAATTGAGCTTTTAAAATGTAACTGTCCTGTGGAAAAGTTTTTTCGGTAGTTTTTTTTTAATAAAACTCCTTCTTTTTGAGTTAATTTAGTTTTTAAGGTTAAGTCTGATTTAGGAGAAAGGTTTAAAAATAAAGGCTGCTCATATGAGGCACCAAAAACGTTAGACTGAGAAAATGATGGAGCTAGCAACCCAGTTTTTCTTTTAACGGTTGAGTCAGGATGATAAAAGAAAGGAAAATATAATAATGGTAAATTTAGTACTTCTAAAAAAACATCCTCATACAAAATCACTTTACTTTTTTCTAAATGTGTAGCTTTTTTGGCGTTAAGCTTCCAAAAAGTACCTTTTCTATTTTCACAGTTTTTACATCTAGAATAAGCAATATTTTTATAAATAGTTTTATATTTTTTTCTATCTTTTTGAGCAGAACTTGCTACCAACCTAGACTCGTCTGACATGAGCACTCCAAGCTTTCTTATAATACCCTCTTTCATTTTTTTATCTAGAATAGCTTTCTCAGCAAATACTATATCTCCTTGCTCATTTAGTATCCTTATATTACCTTCAAGAGTTATTTGATTTCTTTGTGTATCAAATTGCAATGAATCAGAGCGCGTCTTTATTCTTCCGTTCTGTATTTCAACATTACCTTGAGCCAAAATTAATTTTTCTTTATCATTTTTAATTATTTTATCTGCCAACAAATAAAAACTTTCTTGTGCATTGGCAGTTATCGCAAACATAAAAATAATTAAAAAAAGGTATCTTTTATAATTGTTAGCAAGCATATTTACTTTTCATCAGCTTGTATTATAAAAAACAAAGCAAAAAAAATTGGAAGCAATGAAGGTAAAAATGCGGATAATACCAAGCCAAACTTTCCTGATATTGCTAGTGCACTAATTAATTTTGTAAAATAAAATATTATGAATCCAACAATTATCATATAAAATAAACCAAGATTTAAAGGTTTTTTTGAAATAGTATCTAAATTAAAACTTACTCCTAAAATTGCCATTCCAGCAAGTAAAAGAGGAAAAAATATTAGTTTATATAGGTGTAATCTATGCTTATTAGTAGAAAATCCTGCTTTCTCAAACATTTTAATAAATGAGTACAAACTCCATAATGATACAGTTTCAGGATTAGAAAAGCCTTCTCTGATTTGATTACTTGTAACAGTAGTTTTAATTTTAAATTTTTCTTTCTTAAAAACCTCTCCAGTATTTCTAGTAAAGCTAGTTTTATTAAGATGCCAATAGTCAGCGTTTAGCTTAGCTGAGTTAGCCTTAATTTTTTCTTTCACATTATTTTCTTTGTCAAATTTAAAAACAATGACATCTACTAAGACCATAGACTTAGTATCCAATTTTTTAGCAAATATAATTTCACTGCCTTTATTATGTCCTTGCTTTAACCAAAACCCAGTATTAGATACTAGTAAAGAGTTAATTGGTTTTCCTAGCTTTTCTAATTCTATTTTTTGTATTTTTTTTTGTGTAGCGGATATCAAGGGACTAAAAATAAAAACGAAAAAAATTCCTACGAGCAAGGAAGAAATAAAAATTGGTATGCTAATATTTATGAGAGACAATCCACTGGTTCTCATGATTAGCAATTCTCTATTTTTATTCACTCTTATAGTCCATAACATGCCTCCAAATAAAAAAGCAAATGGTAATATCTCCATAAGCATTTTTGGTAAATTTAAAGCAGCTAGCTGAATTAAAAGCTTTACATTATTATCAGAGTAGCTAGATAACTTTTTTGCATACTCTACTACGTCTCCTATGAATACAACAGAGGATATAGAAAACGAAGTAATCATACATGAAAACAAGAAACTAACGAATATAAATTTAAAAAATTCTGAATTAATAAACATTTATAAAAACTTTAAGGTTCTAATTAACTTGTTTTCGTATTTAATTAATAAAATAGGTAATATTATAAATAACCCTAATATAAAATAAAAAATCAAAATATTTATTAAATTAAAGTTAATTGTATTAATTACAATTATGTAAATAGCTTGAGTAGATACAATAATAGTAGACGACAAGCTTATGCGCTTGGTAGTATTTGATTTTTTTTCAGTACCTAATAAAATAGTAAATGCCGCAGCTAAGCTCATAAATATTACTAGAAATGGAGTAGAAATTCTTCTATGGCCTTCAGCTAAAAACTCTTTCACTATTTTTTTACTGTAGCTTTGATTTCTAGAAAATAATTCTTTTAAGGATCTTTCTTCAACTTGTTTAAATCTAATATGCTTGCTTTGCTTTTCAATATCAATTGCAAATTCATATTTATCAAAATTCATTATATTTGTTTGAAAATTCTTTTTATTGTATAGAAACCTTGACCCACTATAGACTATAATATGAGGTTGTGCAGATAAATTAGATATCTTGCCTTTTTTAGCTATAATAGTGCTATCTAACTCTTTATTTCTTGTGTCATGAATTAATAAATTATTTAGCTGACCATCTTTAAAAACTTTATCAATATAAACGGTTATATTTGGATAAGGAGAATGAAACTCACCCTCTTGCAGAGAAGTTATAACAAAGTTATTTCTTAGATCAGATTGAAAGCTTTTAAATTTTTTATAATTTTTTGGACTGATTTGTGCTTCTATTATGAATACTAAAAATGCAACACATAAACCAAAACAAAATGCAGGTAGCATTATAGTAGTTTTCGAGATGCCTGCTGACTCCATTGCAGTGATTTCTGAGTCAGATCTCAATTTATTGTAAGCATAACAAATAGAAGCAAATGATATTAGAGGCAATAATATGGCAAGTATTTTAGGAGCAATTAAACTTACGAACCAAAAATATACAGGAAGAGAAAGTCCTTTATTTATGATAAGTTCTATATAATTTAATGACCTGGACAACCAAACAATACCAGTTAATACAAGTGATATAATAAAAAAAGGTTTTAATATATTCAAAAATAAATATTTAAAAATAGTAAAGTATTTAAAGTACATATTTTTTTCTTGTTAAAGCAATTATAATAACATAAAAGTATATATTTAAATAATAATTGAATAGGTATTTTTATGAAAGTTAACTTCCTAACAGATCTTAAGAGCGATACTGGAACATTAGTGTTTCTTTGTTTCAAAAATCAACCACTAGATACGTATTTAAATAATTTAAATAAAAAAATTAAGGGATATGTTGATAAGGCAATAAAAGTTTCTTCGATGGAGTATAACAATAATAGTTTTACCGATATAGTTATTCCTCAGGGATCAAATGCTAATAGAATAATATTAATTGGAGTGGACCAGACCAAAATTATTAATGAATATGATTGGGGTAAGCTAGGCAGCTTCATCACATCAGTATTAAATTTAAAAAAAATATCAGATATAAAATTGATAGTTCCAAAATTAAAAAAAAATAATGTAAATGAAACAAATATATTATATGGAATGGCCTTAAATACATATAGATTTAATAAGTATTTTACAGATACAGGTAAAAAAAGAATTAATTTTTTAAATTCAGTTACTGTAATTTCTCAAAATGCTAAAAATATTAAAAAATTATGGATTAGATTTAATGCTTTAAAGGAAGGTGTGTTCTTGACTAGAGATTTAGTGAGTGAGCCTTCTAATAATTTAACTCCAAGTTTGCTAGCTAAAGAAGCAAGTAAGTTAAGAAAATTTGGATTAAAGGTTAATATTTTAGATGAAAAAAAATTAAAAAGTTTAAAAATGGGAGCACTCTTAGGAGTCGCTCAAGGAAGTGCTAATAAACCTTTTGTTGTAACATTAGAGTGGAAAGGAAATCCAAAAAATAAAGTCATGGACTTTTCCTTTGTTGGAAAGGGAGTAACTTTCGATACTGGTGGTATATCTATTAAACCATCTGGTGGTATGGAAGAAATGAAGTATGATATGGGAGGCTCAGCAGTAGTTTTAGGACTAATGAAAAGCTTAGCGCTAAGCAAAGTAAAGTCAAATATATCTGCTGTTGTTGGTTTGGTAGAAAATATGCCATCAGGCACAGCGCAAAGACCTGGAGATGTTGTAAAATCTATGTCAGGAAAAACTATAGAGGTTATTAATACTGATGCAGAGGGAAGGCTAGTTCTTGCAGATGCAGTATGGTACGCTCAGAAAAAGTTTGAACCTAAGAATTTAATAGACCTAGCCACTTTGACAGGTGCAATTATAGTTAGCATTGGCCAAGAAAAGGCGGGAATGTTTTCTAATTCAAGCAAGCTAACTACTCTTTTAGAAAAAGTTGGAAAGGAAGTAGGTGAACCTGTTTGGAATATGCCAATTGACAGCAGCTATGAAAAGGACATTAGCTCAGATATAGCTGATATGAAAAATGTTGGTTCAGGAAGAGGAGCCGGGTCAACTGCAGGAGCAATTTTTGTAAAAAGATTTATTAAAAATGTCAACTGGATACATTTAGACATAGCAGGGGTTACTTGGGCTAAAGGCGACAAACCACTTATACCAAAAGGAGGCACTGGTTTTGGCGTGAGATTATTAGAAGAAGTGGTTTTACAATATATAAGTAATAAGAGATAAATTATGAGCTTAAAAAAAACATTATCAATTATAAAACCAGACGCAATAGAATCAAAATATCATGGTAAAATTATTGATTTTTTAGAAAATAAAGGCTTTAAAATTGTTGCACAAAAAAAGTTAAAACTTTCAAAAGTCCAAGCAGAGGCTTTTTATGATATTCACAAAGAAAGACCTTTTTTTAAGGATTTAGTAGATTTTATGATTTCAGGTGAAATAGTTGCACAGGTATTAGAAGCAGAAAATGCTGTATTATTCTACAGAGAGGTTATGGGTGATACTAATCCCGAAAAAGCAGAAAATGATACATTAAGAAAATTATATGGTACTAACATTCAATGTAATGCAGTTCATGGTTCAGATAGTGATGAAAATGCAACTAAAGAAATAAGCTTTTTCTTCAGTAATTTAGAACTGATTAATTAAAAAAAGTTATTTTTTTATTGGCTAAAATTTTTCCAATTTCTTCTATTGGTTGTCTAATACTGCTACAAAATTTAAAGATATTATTCTTTTCTTTATTAGGGATTACTAGTATTAATCCGTATCCACAATTAAATGTTTTAAGCATTTCTTTTTCTGAAACTGCACAATCATTTTTCAACCAATAGTAGATATTATTTTTTTTTGAAAATGCAAGTTTATTTTTATATATTGAAAAACCCAAATCATTTGGTAAAACTCTTTTAAGATTATCAATTATTCCACCTCCAGTAATATGGGCTATGGCATTAACCTTTATATTTGAGTTTAGAATTTTTAATATAGACTTTACATATATTTTTGTAGGTTTTAATAGAAGGTTTCCTAATGTATTATTTCCATATATTTTCTTTTTTAAAGATAATTTCTTTTTACGAATTATATTTCTAATTAGAGAAAATCCATTTGAATGTATACCAGTGCTAGGCAATGCTACTAAAATATCGCCTGCTTTAGTTTTACCGTTAGGTAAAAGCTTTTTTCTTTCTACTATTCCTACCCCAAATCCTGCTAAGTCATAGCCACCTTTAGGATAAATGCCAGGAAGTTCTGCAGTTTCTCCTCCTATCAAAGCACATTCTGCCTCTAAACAACCTTTTGTTATCCCGTTTAAAATTGAGATAAATACTTTTTCTTTTAGTTTATTAACAGCTAAATAATCTAAAAAAAATAGAGGCTTTGCTCCTTGTACTATAATATCATTCACTGACATAGCTACTAAGTCTATTCCGATAGTATCAAATTTATTTAATTTTTCTGCAATTAATAGTTTTGTTCCCACACCATCGGTTGCAGCTACTAATACAGGATGCTTGTAGGTGTTAGTATTTATATTAAATAAGCCTCCAAAGCCTCCTATTTCTCCGATAGTATTGTTATTATTAGTTGAGCTAATTAAAGGTTTTACTTTTTTTATAAGTTTATCTGCTTTTTTTACATCAATTCCCGAATTTTTGTAGGAAAAGTTATAGTCTTTTTTAATGCTCATGTTATCATTAAGAATTTATAGGGTTAAAAAGATATTTTGAAAATAAATAGAAAAACAGCATTTTTATATATTATAATTCTTTTATCATTCTTAAATATACTACAAACTTATTCTAATGACACAGTAAAGTCTACCGTAAAGGATATTTTTATTGAATTTACGCTAAAAAAAAATCAAGATAATAGAAAAAATGCTTTGCAACTATCATATCATATTGGGTTAAAAAGATATTTAGATTGGGTTACGATCTCTTCTCAGGACTCTATAAGTTCTCTTTTAGGGAGTATTGACCCTAGTAATTTGGTCACAAGCTATTCTATAGAAAGTGAAAGCTTTTCTGCTGAAAAATATAGTGCATTAATAACAGTAAACTTTGATATAAAAAAAGTAGAAAAGTTACTTAAAAAAAAAAATATTAAATATTTTGCAGGTAATGGACCAGAAATTTTAGTACTGCCATTAATGAGCTATAACAACCAACTTATATTATGGGACGATCCTAATCCCTGGTATCAAAGCTGGATAGAAAGGCCTATTGATGGAAATTTAACTGATTTTGTTATACCAGATGGAGACTTAGAAGATTTAATTATTATTAATGCGGAAGATACAAGAAATTTAAATTTTCAGAAAATAAAGAATATTTCTATGAAATATGATGTGAAAAAAGTTTTGGTACCTTTTTTAAAAATTGATGAAGTGGACGGTAAAATTTCTTACTTGTTAAGATGCTTTGACGGTTTAAGCAAAGAAACAATAAATATAGAAATTGTTAAAGAATCAGAAAATAAAGGTTTTAATGTTGTCATGTTCGATATTTTAAATTCATTTACAAGTTTATATGACGACTATTGGGTGCATGATAACCTAAAAAAAATGGAGTCACAATTTGTAATAGAGGCTAATATAATATATGAAAGTTTTAAAGACTGGATTTTTATAAAAGATATTATTAAAAATAGTAATAACATAAATTCTTTCAAAGTATCAAACCTAACTACTAAAGAGGCTTATGTTAAAATAAGAATTATTAATGAAAATAAATTTATGGCTGAACTAGAAAAAAATAACTTAAATATAAAAAAAAATAATAATTTATGGAATATTATAAAATACTATTAGATTTATTATATGAATAAATTAGCGCTAAATAGAATATTAATTTTAACTATAATTTTTACTATAATAATTACGTCTTTTTTTTATTTTAATACACTACTTCCTTTTTTTATTGGATTATTTATAGCTTATTTTTTGAGCCCTGTAGTAAATTTTTTCGAGAAAAAAAATATAAATAGAAACCTTGCTTCGATTTTAATTTTAATTATTTTTTTTATTTTCACCTACTCGTTTATTTTATTGGTTATACCTATAATTGTAGAACAAACAGTAAAGTTTTTGGAAAAGTTTCCAAGCCTGCTTAATAAGATTGAATTTCAAATATCAAAAATCTCTAAATTAATAAATAATAAATTTTTAGATATTAATTATCTAGATTTTTTAAAAAGTATAAATGAAAACTTAGGAAGTTTTTTTAAAACTGTTATAAGAAAATTATTTTTTTCTTCTTTAGCTATAGTTAATTTATTAAGTTTTATAATAGTCACACCTATAGTTGCTTGGTACTTTCTAAAGGATTGGAAAAAAATTCTCTATTTTACTAATAAAAATATTCCAATTAAATATCAAAATACGGTAAAAAAAAACCTAAAAGAAGTAGATGAAATATTAGCCGGATTTTTAAGAGGGCAATTTTTAGTTAGTCTAATATTAGGGTTTTATTATTTTATAGTCTTTCATTTTATTGGAATTGATTATTCGCTTTTTTTAGGAGTTTTTTCTGGAGTTTTTTCTTTAATACCTTATTTTGGAATTTTTATAAGTTTTATATTATCAGCTTATATCAGTTTACTTCAATTTGCAGATCCTCTTTATATTTTTTATATAATGATAATATTTTTTATAGCTTTTTTATTAGAGGGATATTTTTTGTCTCCAAAAATAATAGGAGAAAAATTAGGGCTTCATCCTTTAGCAATACTTTATGCAGTATTCTTATTTGGGTCATTGTTAGGGTTTATAGGCATATTTTTTGCTATTCCTTTCGCTTCTATAATATTTTTATATTATAGAAAAATTTTATCTAATATTAACAATATAGCTGATGAAACAACAAGCAATTAAATTTCAATTTAGAGAAGCTAAAAACAGAGAAAATTATATAGTAGGAGACTCTAATATTAATGCTATTAAATGGATAGATAAGTATCCTAATTGGACAAGTAGTGGTTTGATAATAGAGGGCCCTAAAGCAAGTGGAAAGTCTCATTTAGTACGAGTTTGGCAAAATAAAAGCAACTGTAAAATTTTTTGTAGTGAGCAAGTAAATAATGAAGAAGTTAATGCTAATGATAATAAAAATCTAGCTATAGAGAATTTAGAAAATATTAAAAATTTTGAATTTTTTTTGCATTTAATTAATTTTAAAAAAGAAAAAAAACTTAAATATTTATTAACAACAAGTCATAATATTACTTCACTTAATATAAGTTTAAGAGATGTAAAATCTAGATTATTAGAGCTTCCTAAAGTAAAGATTACGCTACCTTCGGACGAAATCTTAAAAGAACTTATTGTAAAATTATTAAAGGATAAAGGAGTAATTATTACATATAAATTAGTTGATTATGTTATTACGAGAATTGAAAGATCTTATGAGGCAGTAAATTTATTTATTCAGGATTTAAATAATATAAGTTTAGAAAAAAAGAAAAATATCCTGGGAATTTCCCGTGGGCTTTCTTATGCA
>PCCU01000009.1 GCA_002732015.1 Candidatus Pelagibacterales bacterium | reverse complement strand
AACGGTGCGTAGCGCAGCCTGGTAGCGCACTAGTCTGGGGGACTAGGGGTCGTAGGTTCAAATCCTGCCGCACCGACCAGCTTTTATTTTAAGTTGCTATTAAAGAGTTCAATTAATCTTTTCCAATGTTTGTGTGCAGCTTTATTATCATAAGTACTTCTTTCAGGAAATGCAAAACCATGGTCAGTTCCTTTATATATATCAATCTTTGATTTTATTTTTAAACTTGAAAAAGCTGATATTATTTTGTCTAATACTTTTTTAGGAACCCAAATATCATGTTCTGCAAAGGCTAAATATATTTCTCCTCTAATTTTATTTGCTAGTAAATGCGGAGAGTCTTTTTTTTGTGTCACTATATCAACTCCGTAAAAAGAAGCAGAGGCTCTTATTTTATTATTAAACCTAGCAGCTACTGAAACAACAAACCTACCACTCATACAGTATCCAACAATTCCTATCTTATCATTTTTTTTAATTTCACTTTCAATATATTTTAATATAAATTTAGTATCTTCTAATATCATAGAGTTCTTGGTAGCATTCATAGTATCTAACATTTTTTTATATTCTTCTTTTTGGTTTTTATAATGTTTTTGATCAAAAGGATAATTTCCTTCAGTACCATGTCTATAAAATAAATTTGGAAGTATGACATTGTAACCATTAGTAGCTATTTTTCTACACATTTCTCTTAATTCTTCTCTAATTGCTGGAGCGTCCATATAAAATATTATCGGAGGAAAAGTTTGTGTATTTTTAAAGAAGATTCTACAGTCTAGCAACCCATCTTTTGTCTCTAAAAATATTTCATCTTCAATCATTTTAATATACTATAGGCTAAATGAGAATAGTGACAATTTTTTTTTTAGCATATTTTTTTTCTTTTTTAGGTTTAAGTAAAAAAATTAATGATGGTTGTCAAAACTATGAATTAAAATTAGCTGAAGCTAGAACTTTTTTTAAAACATATAAAGAAATAGACTTAAATCTAACAATGAGAAGCTCATTTATAAAAAATTATAATAATTTTTCTAATGATAACAAGAAACTTAACGTAGATAGATTAACACTATTCATTTTACTAGATAAAACAGAATGGTTTGTTCTAGGAGCAAAAGAAGAATGCTTTACTTTTTGGATTAATTTAGAGCCTGATAGGTTTATAGAATTAATAGATGGAAGCTCTCTAGCTGAAGGTCAAGGAATATGGAGAGAAGACTAAACTTACTTTAATGCAGAGTCTAAGTCTTCTATAATATCTTTAGCTGTCTCAATTCCTATTGATAGCCTAATAGTGTTAGGGCCAGCCCCTGCTTTTATTTTTTCTTCTTTAGACAATTGACTATGGGTAGTAGATGCAGGATGAATAATTAAACTTCTAGTGTCCCCGATATTTGCTACATGTGAGAAAAGTTTAACAGACTCGACTAGTTTAACACAAGCTCTGTAGCCTTTTTTGAGTTTTATTGTAAATATTGATCCTGGTCCTTCTGGCATATATTTTTTTGCTAGCTTATAGTATTTATTTGATTTTAGTCCAGCATAAGAGACATCATATACTTTCGGATGAGAACTTAAAAAGTTTGCTACTAACTTTGCATTAGATACATGTTCTTTCATTCTTAAGTGAAGAGTTTCTAGACCAGTTAAAATATTAAATGCATTTTGTGGAGAAAGAGAACATCCCAGGTCTCTTAATGAGTCAGCTTTAACTTTCATCGCATAGCCAAAATCTCCAAAGGTTTCTGAAAACTTTATATCATTATAAGATTTATTAGGTTTACTCAAGGCAGGAAATTTATCGTCTTTTAAATAATTGAAATTTCCGCAATCGACTACCACGCCTCCCATACTTGTGCCGTGACCACATATAAATTTAGTAAGTGAATGAGTAACTATATTTGCCCCCCAATCTATAGGATTATGAAGATAAGGAGTGGCTAAAGTGTTGTCAACAATTAATGGAATATGATTTTTTTTTGCGACTTTTGAAACTTTTTCAATATCTACAATAGAGCCATCTGGGTTTGAAAGAGTTTCTATAAAAATAAATTTAGTGTTATCTCTTATTTTATTTTCAAAGTTTGATAAATCATCTGGTTCTACAAGGTCACAATTCCAGCCAAAGTTTTTAAAGGTCTTGCTAAATTGATTTATAGAACCGCCATACAGTTTATTTGAAGATATAAAATGGTCCCCGTTATTTAGTAAAGGAATAAAAGCTAATTGTTGAGCAGCATGTCCAGAAGAACATGCTACTGCGGCTCTAGACTTTTCTATGCTTGCGACTCTCTCTTCTAAAGCTGATACAGTAGGATTAGTAAGCCTTGAATAAATAAACCCAAAATCTTGTAAGCTAAAGAGCCGTTTTGCGTGTTCTGTGCTATCAAATACATATGAGGTAGTTTGATATATGGGAACATTTCTTGCTCCAGTTGTAGCTTCTGGGCTTGCCCCTGCATGAATAGTTTTTGTAGCAAAGCCGTAGTTTTTCTTTTTTTTCATAGCATCACAAATTTATTTTTTTACTAGATATAATTCCAGAATTAATGCCACCCCAACCAAGCTCGCCACTTAATCTTGCATATTCTATTTTAGGACAACGATCCATAACAAATTTAATATTGGCATTTTTTGCTTTTTTTTTTCCTGTTTTGCTTATCACTCCAATTTGTAACCATATTGTTTTTGGCCTAATAATCAAAGCATCATTTATTATAGGTAAAAGTTTTTCATTTTTTATAAAAATATCTACCATGTCAGGTTTAAAATTTAAATCAAATAAACTAGAATATACTTTTTCTTTAAGAATATATTTTCTTTTTGTAATAGGGTTAATAGGAATAACCCTGTATCCTTTCATCTGAAGGTATTTTGCAGCGAAATTACTAGGTCTATTTTCATCTGGACTCAACCCTATCATAGCAATTGTTTTTGTATTTGATAGTATATTTCTTAAATATTCGTCTTCATATTCAATTGTTTTGCTCGCTGACATGGTTATACGGTCCAGTTAGGAGCTCTCTTTTTTATAAAAGCTTCAACCCCTTCTTTAGCATCTTTCGTTTGCATATTCTTAGTCATTACCATAGAGGTATAGTCATATGCTTTTTCTAAGGGCATTTCTAATTGATTATAGAATGCTATTTTTCCAATTTTGATAGACTCAAATGACTTCTTAATTAACTTGTTAGAAATAGCAAGAATTTTTTTATGAAAATGTTTTTTTTCAGTAACTAAATTAATTAATTTATAATCCTTTGCAAGCTTAGCGCTAATTTTTTCTCCTGTTAGAAGCATATACATCATATCTTTGGGAAGGACTTTTCTAGATATAGCTACCATAGGAGTAGAACAAAACAAGCCAATGTTTACTCCTGGAGTTTGAAAGAAAGAGGTTTTTGTAGCAATGGCAATATCACAACTTGCTACCAACTGACAGCCGGCAGCTGCTGCTATGCCATCAACACATGCGATTACAGGCTGAGGTAACTCTCTGATTGTCATCATCATTTTGCTACACTTTTTAAATAAATTTGATAATTTTTTATTGGAGCTAGAAAAACTTTTTACTTCTTTAAGGTCATGCCCGGAGCAAAAACTAGGCCCTGTTGACTTTAATAAAATTACTTTTATTTTTTTATTTCTTTTTATACTATCAAATAAATGTTGTAACTCTAAAATCAGTTCTAGTGATAAAGGGTTTCTCTTGGAGGGATTATTAAGGATAATTTCAAAAATACTACCTTTAATAATTTTATTTAATAAAATTTTGTTAGTTGACATATTAGTTACAAATAATTATAAACTATAGATTATTTTAAATAAAGTATATATCATAAAAATATGAATACTAATTGGGTAAGTAAAAAAGAAATAACCAGAAAGTGGTTTATTATTAATGCTGAGGGCTTGGTCTTAGGAAGGCTTTCTTCTTACATAGCTTTTCACTTAATGGGTAAACATAAAGTTATTTATTCACCAAACTTGGATTGTGGCGATAACTTTATTGTTATTAATGCTAATAAAGTAATAATGACCGGTAATAAGTTAGAAAACAAAATGTACAGGAAACATACAGGATATCCTGGGGGACTTAAAGAAACTTCATATGCTAAAATTCTAAATAGTAAATATCCAGAAAGACTTTTAAAGCTTTCAATTAAAAGAATGCTTCCAAAGGGAACACTTGGTAGAGAGCAAATTAGAAAACTTTATATTTATTCTGAAAATGAACACCCTCATAAAGCCCAAAATCCTGAGCTAATTGATTTTAAGATTCTTAATAAAAAAAACTTTGTAGGTAAAAAAATTGCAAGCTGAAAATATTACAGATAATAGCAAGGTAGAAAAAAAAATTGACTCCTTTGGAAGAGCATATTCAACAGGTAAAAGAAAGTCTTCTATAGCTAGGGTTTGGATAAAACCTGGTAGTGGAAATATTTTAGTTAATGGAAGAAAGGAAGACAATTACTTTTCCTCTAAATCTCATAGATTATTGCTCAATCAACCTTTGGTTTTAACAAATAGAAAGTCAGAAGTTGATATCATTTGCACCGTTAAAGGCGGAGGGCTCTCTGGTCAGGCAGGNGCNATCAGACATGGTATTTCNAGAGCTTTAGTAAATTTTGAGCCAGAACTTAGAAAAAATCTTAAAAAAGAAGGTTTTCTAACTAGAGACTCCAGAGTAGTAGAAAGAAAAAAATACGGAAGAGCTAAAGCCAGAAGAAGCTATCAGTTTAGTAAAAGATAGATACTCATCTCTAAAATATAGAGGAGAAGTAAGATTTCTTATAATAATTCAAAAGTCAATGTAGCAGTTATGGGCGCTTCAGGCTATACAGGTTCTGAGGTTTTAAGGATTTTATTGAAGCACCCTTTAGTAAAAATTAAAACTTTAATAGGTAAAAGTACTGCAGGCAGAAGTGTTTCTGACATTTTCTCTAATTTTCACGGTGTTGAGTTACCAATTATTAATACCTTTGAAAAATCAGACTTTTCTAACATAGATGTACTCTTTTCATGCGTTCCTAGCGGTGTTTTATCTGAGAAAATTAATAGACTTCCTAAAAAAATAGTAGTTATTGACCTTTCTTCGGATTTTAGATTCCAAGACATTAATATTTATAATGCTTACTACAGCACACATAAAAATCCTTCTCTGGTAAAGAGCTTTATTTATGGATTAACTGAGGTATTTAGGGATAAAATTAAAAATAAAAAATTTATTTCATGTCCAGGTTGTTACCCCACTTCAGTTTTGCTACCATTAATACCATTGCTTGCAAATGATTTAGTTAAAAGTGACCAAATTATAATTGACTCAAAGTCTGGAATTAGCGGAGCTGGAAGAAATATAACCCAAGGTTTACTTTTTTGTGAGAACTTTGGAAGCATGCAAGCATACGGGAACGGTAACCATAGACATAAGCCGGAAATAGAACATGTTATTCAGATAGCAACAAATAAGAGTTTCAATATAGTATTTACTCCCCATATAATCCCTATTAATAGAGGTATTCTTAGTTCTATTTACATAAAAGCTAATTATCTTAAAGTAAATGAATGCCTTAATAATTTTTATAAAAAGTCTACATTTGTAAAAATTAATAAAAAAGGAAACATCCCTAAAATTAGTGACGTTACTGGTTCTAACTTATGTAGAATAGGGTTTATAGAGAATAATAAAAGTGAATGGATAACTATTATTTCTGTGATCGATAACTTAGTTAAAGGAGCATCGGGTCAAGCAGTACAAAACTTAAATGTGGTAATGAACTACCCTGAAGAGTTAGGACTTGATAATCAATCATTATCACCTTAGTATAGAATGTTTATGATAAAAATTTTTTCTAATTTTTTTATATTTTTATTTCTTCTGTTTTCATTAAATAGTTGCTCTACAATTTCTGATACGGTTGATTTGGCCGGTATTGTAGATAAAACTGAGAATTTTTTATTTGGTAACGATGAAGAAGAAGAGCAAAAAGAAGAACTACAAGAGAATAATAATGTCAATGAACAAGAGTTAGTAGAAGAGGAACTTGATATTTCTGATATTCCATTGGAAAAACCAGAATTCTCAGATATCGAAAAAGACTTTTTTGAGGGAGAACAAAGTGCTGAGATTCAAATAGAAGAATCTAATGACCCTATCGAAGAACCCTTAATTGAAAAAAAGGAGCAATTATCATCAGAGCAAAAAAATATAGAGGTTATATCAAAGATAGCGCAAAATGTTAGAATGAGAGTAAGAATGTTGCTGCTAAACTCTGATCCTCCTACAGCAGTTGATGGAAGTGAAATTTCGTATCAAAAACAGGAGAAAAGAACTGATTTAAACTATAAAGAAGATGATAAAATAGCTGTCTTTTTTTTTCCTAATAACTCTGTTATCCCAGATAAGCAAGCGGAAAATGTTATTAATGAGATAGTCAAGTTTTACAGTGAAAATACTTTAATATTGGTAGGCCACGCATCTTCTGCAGGTGGGGAGACAAGTGAGGGAAAGAAGATTAATATGGAGCTATCGTTTGGCAGAGCAGAAGCTATAAAGAATATGTTAATTAATAAAGGATTTCCATCAGAGAAGGTCAATGTTTTAGGAAAAGGAGATTTGGAACCAACAGTAAAGGCTAACTCTAATAATAATAATGACAGTGATGATAGAAGAGTGGAAGTATACTTATTTTCTAAATAAAAAAATTTATGAAAACTAAATTTGAAAGAGTTTCTTTACTTCCTCCGTATGTATTTTCAGAAATAAATAACCTTAAAGCGAAAGAGAGATTAAAAGGCAGAGATATTATCGATTTAGGTATGGGAAACCCAGATCAGCCTACTCCAAGGCATGTGGTTAATAAATTAATATCCACTATTAAAAATCCTAAAACACATAGATACTCAATTTCTAGGGGCATAGAAGGACTAAGAAAAGCGCAAAGAGAATATTATAGAAGAAGGTTTGGTGTAAACCTAGATAAAGAAGAGGAAATAGTTGTTACTTTAGGATCAAAAGAAGGTTTAGCAAATCTTGCTTCAGCTATTACATCTAAGGGAGATTTAGTATTAGTACCTAATCCTAGTTATCCAATTCATCCTTATGGATTTTTGATTGCTGGTGCTAGTGTAAAAAATATTAAAATGCAGTGCCAAGAAAGCTTTTTAAAAAATCTTTCACTTAAAATAAAACAATACAGAAATAGAGTAAAAGCAATTATTATTAATTATCCTAATAATCCCACAACTGATGTAGTTAGTTTAGATTTTTATAAGGAATTGGTAAATATTTGTTATAGAAATCAAATATGGATTTTATCCGATCTAGCATATGCAGAGATTTATTTTGATATAAAACCGCCTCCATCTATATTGCAGGTAAATAAGGCTAAAAATATTGCTGTGGAGTTTTCTTCTATGAGCAAAACATTTAATATGCCAGGATGGAGAATAGGTTTTGCTTGTGGAAACAAAGTCCTTATTTCTGCCTTGGCAAGAATAAAATCATATTTAGATTATGGGGCATTTACTCCAATTCAAGTTGCAGCAACTGCTGCTTTAAATGGTCCAGAAGACTGCATTAGAGAAATTAGAAGCGTTTATAAAAAAAGAAGAGATATATTAATATCAAGTTTTAAAAGAGCAGGATGGAGTTTTCCTCCACCCGATGCTACAATGTTTGCCTGGGCGCCTATACCAGAAAAGTATTCTGGTAAAGGAAGTTTATATTTTACAAAACTTCTTCTTAAAAAAGCAGGAGTTGCTGTATCTCCAGGTATTGGATTTGGAAAGTACGGTGATAAACATGTTAGAATTAGTTTAGTTGAAAATGAGCATAGAATTAGACAAGCAGCAAGAAGCATTAAAAATAATTTAAAGTTATAATGAGTGTTAAAAAGATAGGAATTGGAATAGTTGGATTAGGAACTGTTGGTTCAGGTCTTATAGAAATAATTCAAAAAAATAATAATATTTACAAAAATAAATATAAAACTGATTTTTCAATAAATGGTATTTCTGCTAAAAATAGGAATAAGAAGAGAAATGTTAGTATTAAGGGTTATAAGTGGTTTGATGACCCAGTAAAGATGACTGAGTTACCTAACATAGACATTATTGTTGAGTT
The DNA here is from genome assembly GCA_002732015.1 of Candidatus Pelagibacterales bacterium. Lineage (GTDB taxonomy): Bacteria > Pseudomonadota > Alphaproteobacteria > TMED109 > TMED109 > JAYYAX01. The sequence goes on along the minus strand of PCCU01000009.1, from coordinate 19,372 downwards.
GATAGGAGGTAGTGATGGTTTAGCTCTAAAGTTGGCTAAGGAGTCACTTAAAAGACGTAAGTATTTTGTAACTGCTAATAAAGCTCTTATAGCTAAACATGGAATAAAAATATTTGAATTATCTCAGAAATATAATGCAAAATTTAGTTTTGAAGCAGCAGTTGGTGGAGGAATACCTATCATAAGGCTAATTAATAATAGTATTATTGTAGGAAAAATAAAAAATATTTACGGAATATTAAACGGTACTTGTAACTACATCTTAACTAAAATGAGAGAAAATAATCTGCAATTTAATAAAGCATTGAAGGAAGCGCAGAATTTAGGTTTTGCTGAAGCTAATCCAAAAGATGATATAAATGGAACAGATACTGCTTATAAATTGGCCATTTTGTCTAACTTAGCATTTGGTATTAATACAAAGGTATCTGATATATATACAGAAGGTATTTCGAAAATTGAAGAAATAGATATTAAAATGGCTCAAAAACTTGGATATAAAATTATTCTATTGGGTATATCAAATTTGAAAAATAATAAAGTAATGCAAAGGGTACATCCTAGCCTTGTGTCTAATAATTCTATGATTTCAAAAGTAGATAATGAATTAAATACTATCATTATAGATGATGAAGTTGCTGATAAAATTATGGTAGTTGGTAAAGGAGCAGGAAAAAGACCTACTGCAGCTTCAATAATGGCTGATATTTTAAATATTCATGATGAAAATAAAAAAAAGTTCTTTGTTACAAAAAACAAGAAAGTAAGTAGCTTAAGTTCAAAGGACATAAGTAAAAGAGAAGGAAGGTTTTATATTAGAATGGGAGTTGATGATAAACCAGGAGTATTAGCAGACATAACACTCTTTTTTAAAAAACATAAAATATCAATTAAAAGTATGTTTCAATTAGATAACAAAATAAAAAATATAGTACCATTAGTATTTGTAACACATAAAATAACAGAGCATAAAATAAGTTTAGTATTAAAAAAAATGAAGGCCTTAAAAAAAATAAAAACAAAAATTGTTTTATTAAGAATAGAGGAATTATAAAATGAAAAAACTTTTTGAAATTTATGAAAGAAATCTAGCATTGGAAGCAGTTAGAGTTACTGAAGCTGCTGCTCTATCTGCGAGCTCTTGGATTGGATTAGGCGATGAAAAAGCGGCTGATGCTGCTGCTGTTATGGCAATGAGAAACTCATTAAATCAGTTAGATATATTTGGAGAGATTGTTATAGGTGAAGGGGAAAGAGATAAGGCTCCGATGCTTTACATCGGGGAGAAGGTTGGTAGCAAAGTGGGCGGACCTGAAATAGATATCGCATTAGACCCTTTAGAGGGAACAACAATATGTGCTACTGGAGGACAGAATGCTCTTACTGTTATTGCTATAGCAAAAAAAGGTTGTTTCTTGAATGCGCCTGACGTTTACATGGAAAAAATTGCTGTAGGAGGTGGGTTGCCTGACGATTTAGTATCTCTTGATGAAAAGCCAGAAGTAAATATTAAAAATCTTGCTAAAGCTAAAAATAAAGATATTAATGAATTAGTAATTTGTATATTAAATAGAGAAAGACATTTTGAATTGATAAAAAAATGTAGGAATATAGGTGCAAGAATAATGTTAATTTCTGATGGAGATGTTTCTGGAGTTATTGCTACTGCAGAAGAAGACTCAGGAGTTGACATGTATATGGGTGTAGGAGGTTCTCCAGAGGGTGTTTTAGCAGCTGCTGCACTAAGATGTATTGGAGGACAAATGCAGACAAGGTTAAACTTTAGAGATGAAGAAGAAAAAAAAAGAGCTAGAAAAGTCGGAATTGATGATTTTAACAAAGTATATAATTTACATGAATTAGCTAAGGGAGATGTCATGTTTGCTGCAACAGGAGTAACAGATGGTAGTATGCTAAAAGGTGTAAAAAATAAGGAAGGTTATGCTTATACTGAATCTATAGTAATGAGGTCCTCTACCCAGACTATAAGAAAAATCAAAGCCAAGCATAGTTTAAAGAGTAAACTATAGTTCATGCATGATAATGTTCACAGGACTGATAACTTATCTGTTAATGGTCTTCAATGGGTAGTAAAAGAGTCAGATAAAAATAGCTTTAAAAAATTAGAACAAATTAAAGATATATCTAATATTTTAAAAGCCATAATTTCAAAAAGAAAACTATATTCTCTTAGGATAGAACAATTTTTGAATCCCAAATTAAGAGAACTTACCCCTAATCCGTTGGGGTTACATGACATGGATAAAGCAACAGATATATTACAAGAATCAATATTAAAAAATCATAAAATAGGAATATTAGGTGACTATGATGTAGACGGAGCTACATCATCAGCTTTGATATTTAATTATTTAAATGAGATAGGGTTAAGTAACTTAGAAGTTTTTATACCTGATAGAGAAAAAGATGGTTATGGTTTAAGTAAAAATGCTGTGAGCTTTTTTTTTAAAAAAAAAATAAGTATGATAGTTTGTTTAGACTGTGGAACTAATGATAAAGAAAACGTAAATTATGCTCTATCTTTAGGGATTGAAACTATTATAATAGATCATCACGAGCAAAAAAAAAAAAACAATGCACTTGCCTTAATTAATCCTAAAAAAAACTGTGATAATAGTAAGCTTAATTATTTGGCTACAGTAGGCCTAGTTTTTTTATTTTTAATAGCACTTAATAGTAAATTAAAAAAAAGTAATTTCTTTTCTTCAAAAATAAAAGAGCCAAATCTAAAAAAATATTTAGACTTGGTGGCCCTAGGAACAGTTTGTGACTTGGTTCCTTTAAAGGAAGTTAATAGATTATTTGTTAAAAAAGGAATAATAGAGATTAATAAAAAAAGTAATAAAGGTATAAAAACTTTATTAAAAAAATTAAATATAAAGAAAACAGTAGATGAGTCCGATATTGGTTTTTATTTAGGTCCTTGTATTAATGCTCCGGGTAGAATAGGAGAGTCATCTTTAGGGTTTAGACTTTTAACCAATAAATATGAGAAATATTCTTCTGATATAGCAAATTCATTATTAAATAATAATAAGGAAAGAAAAACTTTAGAAAATATCGCATGTCACCAGGCAAAAAATAAAATCTCTACTTTAAAAAAAATAAATAATAAACAAAATAGAAAGTTTGTCCTTGTAAGTGATAGAAGTTGGCATCCGGGCATCATAGGTATAATTGCAAGTAGATTAACTTACCAATATAATATTCCAAGCATAGTTATAAGCTCTAAAGAGGCCAGTATTAAGGGTTCTATAAGAAGTATTAAAGGTATAAATGCAGCAGATATCATAGATTTTTTAGACAAAAACAATATTCTTATAAATGGAGGAGGGCATGCAATGGCTGCAGGTTTTACTTTAAAAAGTAATTGTATTGAAAAATTAGAAGATTTATTAACTTCTTTCTTTTCAAACATTATTATAAGTAAACAAATTAACCTTGAAATAGATATTGCTGTAGATTTATATTCGGTAAGCACAGAGTTGATAGAAAAAATTTCAGCTATAGGTCCATTTGGTCAGGAAAATGAGGAACCTAGAATAGTAATAAGAAATTTAAAGGTAGCTTATAAAAAGGTAGTAGGAAAAACAAAAAAACATATCTTTTGTGTTCTAGAGGATACTTATGGTAAGTCAATAAATGCTATAGCTTTTAACGAGGCATCAAGCAGTTTAGGGAATGTTCTTTTTTCAGAAAAAGTATTTAATGTTGCTGGAAAATTAAGATTGTACGAAAAAAAAAAATCAAAGCATTCCACAATTTATTATAGAAGATATTTTAATTTTATAGCATAGTAAAAATATGAGTATAAAAACTGTAGTAATTCCAGTAGCAGGAATGGGAACAAGGTTTTTGCCTGCTACAAAAGTAATTTCTAAGGAAATGCTTCCTATTCTTGACAAACCATTACTTCATTATGCTATAGAAGAGGCTAAATCTATAGGAATAAAAAACTTTATATTTGTAACTAATATTAACAATAGATTTCCCATATTATATTTATCTAGAAATATTCGTCTTGAAAAACATTTAGAGCAAAAAAGTAATACTAAAGTTTTAAAAGCAATAAAAAGTCTTACAATACAAAGCAAAAATATTAAACTTGTTTTGCAAAAAAATCCATTGGGATTAGGAGATGCAGTTTTAAGAACCAAAAAGTATATTAGAGATGATGATTTTGCAGTATTACTACCTGATGATCTAATATTAGGAAAAAATTGTCTAAAAGAATTAGTAGCAGTCTATAATAAAAAAAAATCCTCTGTAATTGGATCTATGCATGTAAATAAAAATGAAGTAAATAAATATGGTATAATTAAAGGTGATATACTTAATTCTAAGACAATAAAAGTTTCTGAATTGGTAGAAAAGCCAACCCATAAAAACGCTCCTTCAAACTTAGCTATAGTGGGAAGATACATATTAAAAAATTCAATTTTTAAATATTTGAGTAAAATTAATAAAGGTTCAGGTAATGAAATCCAACTAACTGATGCCATATCTTTAAGTGCGAAATATGAGAATGTTTTTTCTTTTAGGTTTACAGGCAAAAGATACGATTGCGGAAGTAAGTTAGGTTTTTTGAAGGCTCAGATTGCAAGTGCATTAATTGATCCTGAACTAAAAAAAAATATAAGAATAGAATTAAATAAATTATATTATGAAAGTAAGTAAATGAAAATTGCAGTAATAGGTAGCGGATATGTTGGTTTAGTAACAGGAGCATGTTTCTCTGAATTCGGATATGAAGTAGTCTGTGTAGATAAGGATATAAATAAAGTAGCACTACTTAAAAAGAATAAAATTCCAATTTATGAACCTGGATTAGAAGATTTAGTTAAGAAGAATACGAGTGCAAAATACTTATCATTTAGTAATAACCTAAAAAGTATAAAAGGTTCAAAAATTATTTTTATAGCGGTCGGAACTCCAACTGCAAGAAGAGGAGAGGGTGAAGCAGATTTAAAATATGTTTTTCAAGTTTGCAAGGACCTTTCTAAACTAATTGATAAAAATGACAAACCATTAATAGTTACCAAATCTACTGTTCCAATAGGTACTGGAAGTCAAATAATTAATTTATTTAAAAAATACTGTCCTAATTTACAATATGGAGTTGATTATAACATTGCTTCAAATCCAGAATTTTTAAGAGAAGGATCTGCAATTGAAGATTTTTTAAGACCAGATAGAGTTGTTTGTGGGGTAGCAAATTATGAAACAGAAACGGTTTTAAAAGAACTCTATAGACCATTAAATTTAAGGGAAGCACCAGTACTTTTTACTGATATTGAAAGTGCAGAATTAATAAAATATGCTTCAAATGCATTTCTTGCTCTTAAAATTTCTTTTATTAATGAGATTTCAGATTTATGTGAGAAAGTTGGAGGAAATGTTCAGATGGTTGCTAAAGGTATGGGGCTTGATAATAGAATAGGAGCAAAATTTTTACATCCTGGGCCAGGTTTTGGAGGAAGTTGTTTTCCTAAAGATACAAGAGCTTTATATGCATCTTTTAAAAAAAATAAATTAAAATCGACCTTAATTAAATCTGTCATAAACTTTAATGAAGAGAGAAAATTAAACATGGTTAAAAAAGCAAAAATGCTTTTAAAAAAACCTTATAAAGGAAAAAAAGTAGCATTTTTAGGCGTTACATTTAAGCCTAATACTGATGATTTGAGAGAGTCTCCAAGTTTAGTTATAATTCCTGAACTAAATAAATTAGGGGTACATGTTTATGCACATGATCCAGCTTACAACAAATCTTTTGAAAAAATTAAACAATTTAAAAAAGTAAAATGGAAGAAAAGCATTTCTGATGTAGTTAAGGGTACCGATATGATACTAATACATACAGAATGGAACGAATACAGAGGAATTGATTTAAAAAAAATAAAAAAACTAGTTAAAAATAAGGTAATTTTGGATTTAAGAAATATTTTTAATAAAAATGAACTTATTGATATTGGATTTGTATATAACAACATAGGGCAAAAATAAAGTGAAAAGAAAATTTCATGAAAGCATATTAAGAGCTTATGACATCAGAGGAATAATTGGTGAAACTTTAAATACAGAAGATGCTTACACTATAGGTTTTAAATTTTCTTGCTTTGTAAGAAAAAAAAATAATATATCTAAAATAGTAGTAGGGTATGATGGCAGGCTATCTTCTAAATTACTTAATACTGAATTAATCAGAGGTTTAGAAGATGCAGGAAGCCATGTGACATCTATAGGATTATGTCCGTCACCTATGCTTTATTATGCTGATAAAATTCTTAGAGCAGATGGGTCTATTATGATAACAGGTTCTCATAATCCATCTAATTATAATGGTTTTAAAATGATGGTTTATGGAAAAAGTCTTTTTGGTAATGACATTTTAAAACTGGCCAAATTTAATGCAAAAGGTCTTTCGCACAAAGGTACTGTTAAAAAGTTTAAAATAGATGAGTCATATCTTATTAAAATTACAGAAGACATTAAAAATATAAACTCTGAACTAAAAGTGATATGGGATGCAGGAAATGGTGCTACAGGAAATATTCTCAAAAAAATGTTGAAGTTTTTACCTGGAAAGCACATTTTAATTAATTCTGAAATAGACGGAACTTTCCCTTCTCATCATCCTGACCCTACAGAAGAAAAAAACCTTAAACAATTGAAGGAAAAAGTTGCAATCTCAAATGCAGATATAGGAATAGCTTTTGACGGAGATGGTGATAGAATAGGCATTGTAGATAATAAAAGCCGTTTCGTATCAGGAGATAAATTGCTTTACATATTTGCATCAGAAGTTGTTAAAAATAACCTAGGTTCTACGATAATATCTGACGTCAAAGCAAGTAATAAGATATTTGATGAAATAAAAAAAATAGGTGGCAAGCCATTAATGTGGAAGACAGGACATTCATTTATTAAAGAAAAAATGAGAAAAACTAAAGCTTTGCTAGCGGGTGAGATGTCGGGGCATATATTTTTTGCCGATAAATATTATGGTTATGATGATGCGTTATATGCATCTATTAGACTGCTTAAAATACTATCAGAGAAACAAATCATTTATAAACTATTAAAGCCTTTCTCAAAATTAATAAGCACTCCCGAAATAAAAATTTTTTGTAATGATGATATCAAGTTCGATGTTATTAAAAGGTGTAAAGCTGACATATTAAACAAATACTCTGATGTAAATATGATAGACGGCATCAGAGTAAATACAAAAAAAGGTTGGTTTCTTATAAGAGCATCTAATACACAGCCAGCACTTATTGTAAGATGTGAAGCTGAAAGTAAATCAAATCTCAATAATCTTATTTTAGAAGTTAAGCACTTGCTAGATAAATATGATATAAAAAATAACTTGTAATCTTTCAATTAAGTTGCATCTGATAAAACTTATTATATATTATATACATGGCAATAAATAACGAAAATAGTATCTTAACTAAAGAAAAGGAAAAACTTGCAAAACCCAGCATGTATGCCGTTATAATGTTAAATGATGATTACACTCCAATGGAGTTTGTAATTTATGTTTTGCAATCAGTGTTTAAAAAAAATTACGAAGATGCAAAAAGAATTATGCTTACTATACACAATGAAGGTAAAGGTATTTGTGGAGTTTTTCCTTTAGATATAGCAGAAACAAAAGCTAATCAAGTAGTAGAATTTGCAAGAATTAATCAACACCCATTGGAGTGTAAAGTACAAAAACAATAAAATGATATCAGAAGAATTAGAAATTAGAATACAAAACGCATTTGAAATGGCAAAATTAAAAAAGCATGAGTTTCTTACTTTAGAACACTTAATGTTAGAGCTATGTAAAGATGAAGAAATAAAAGCTTTATTTAATTTTTATAAGGTAAATGAGAAAAAAGTAAAAAATGATCTTGAGCAATTTATAGAAAAAAAGCTGACAGATATAGTTGTAGCGGATGAGACCAGACCAATGCCATCTGCTGCATTTGAAAGAGTTTTGAAAAGAGCTGCTCAGCACGTTCAAAGCTCAGGCAAAAGAGAAGTCAAGGCATTAAATATCTTAGTTGCAATGTATTCTGAAAGAGATAGCTTCGCAGTATTTTTTCTAGAAAAGCAAAATATGACTAGACTTAATGTTGTATCATATATAAGTCATAGGAAAGATAATCAAGTTAATAAAAAGAATAAGGTTTTTAATAAAGAGCAAGAAAGTGAGAAAACAAATAGCATAGAAAAAAGCATATTAGAAACATATTGTATTAATTTAAATAGAAAAGCTCTAGACGGAAAAATAGATCCTATAATAGGAAGAGAAAATGAAATAGATCGTACGGTACAGATTCTTTGTAGAAGATTAAAAAATAATCCTTTATTTGTTGGGGATCCTGGAGTTGGTAAAACAGCACTAGCAGAAGGTTTAGCGAAGAAAATAGTAGAAAAAAAAGTTCCTAAAGTATTATTAAGTACTAAAGTATATTGTTTAGAAATGTCAACACTTCTTGCAGGAACCAGGTACAGAGGTGACTTTGAAGAAAGACTAAACAATCTTTTAAAAGAACTAACAGCCAGTAAGGAAAATATTTTATTTATTGATGAGATTCATACTGTTATAGGAGCAGGAGCAACCTCAGGTGGCTCTATAGATGCTTCTAATATATTAAAACCTGCGTTAGCGAATGGAACATTAAGATGTATTGGTTCTACTACTTATTCGGAATTTAGAAAATATTTTGAAAAAGATAGTGCTCTAGCTAGAAGGTTCCAAAAAATTGATATAGATGAGCCTAATGTAAAGGATGCGATAAAAATATTGAAAGGTGTCAAACATATTTACGAAAAATATCATAATATAAGTTATTCAGAAGATGCTATAGAGCAAGCTGTTCAATTGTCAGCTAGATATATAAATGAGAGAAAACTTCCTGATAAGGCAATAGATATTTTAGATGAAATAGGAGCCTCTCAAAATTTAAAAATTAACAAAAATAAAAATATTACTTCTAAAGAAGTTGCAGATGTAGTTTCGAAGATTGCAAAAATACCATCAAAGAATATTAATAGAGAAGATAATAAAATTTTAAAAAATTTGGATAAAAATATTAAACTTTCTGTTTTCGGACAAGATAAGGCCATAAAAGAACTATGTAGAGTAGTGAGGTTATCAAGGTCTGGATTAAGGGACGAAGAGAAAACCATAGGTTCATATCTGTTTGTAGGCCCTACAGGAGTAGGCAAAACAGAAATAGCAAAAGTCTTGGCAAATGTTCTAAACGTAAAATTATTAAGATTTGATATGTCAGAATACATGGAACGACATAGTGTATCTAGGTTAATTGGNTCNCCTCCAGGCTATGTTGGCTTTGATGAAGGNGGAGCACTAACAGAGGCTGTGAATAAAAATCCGTATGCAGTTTTATTGTTAGATGAAATTGAAAAGGCTCATCCAGATATTTTTAATATATTACTGCAAATAATGGACTATGGAAAATTAACAGATCATAATTCCAGAACTGTAGACTTTAGAAACGTAGTCTTAATTATGACTTCTAATGTCGGTGCATCCACCTTAGACAAAAATAGTATAGGGTTTACTGGAACAAAAACAAATGATGATAATCAAGGCGAAGTTAATAAAATGTTTTCACCAGAGTTTAGAAATAGACTAGACTCTGTAATTAGTTTTGATTTTTTATCACAAAAAGTAATGATTAGTATAGTAGAAAAAGCTATTTCTTATTTGGAAGGGCAGCTTTCAGAAAAAAATATTACAATTCATTTATCAAATGATGCAAAAAGATACTTATCTGAAAAGGGTTATGAAAAAAATTATGGAGCGAGACCTTTACAACGACTAATCCAAAAAGAAATAAAAGAGCCATTATCAGAGGAAATTCTTTTTGGTAAACTTAAAAATGGCGGCACTGTTAACATAAAACTAAAAGATAAGAAAATTACTTTTTTGATTAAGAATTAATCTTATAAGGAGAATACTCTTTCTTTATTAGTTCAATATCGTTGATAATATTACTTTTTTCTATCTCATTGTATTTATTAAATATATTTTGTAATTCTTCATTAAATATAAAATGAGCACTATAAGTAGCAGTTGGAATATATCCTCTTTTGATTTTATGTGGTCCTTGTGCGCCAGCTTCTACTTTGTTAAGTTTTAATTTAATGGCGATTTCTATAGCTTTATAATAACAAAGCTCAAAATGAAGAAAGGGAAAATCTTTATAAGTTCCCCAATATCTACCATATAAGATATTATTAGAAATAAAGTTAAGAGCTAAAGCTATTATTTTTTTTTCATGATATGCAGCAATTATTATAAGATTTTCTTTGAGATATTTTTTTAAATTTAAAAAAAAATCTTTTGTTAAGTAGTCATATGACCATTTTTTCTCTATTGTCGTAAGGTAAAGTTTATATAAGTCTTCTAGTACTAAACTATTAATATCATTACCTTTCAGAACTTTTACTTCAATACCCATTTTATCTATTGCTTTTCTTTCTTTAATTATAGCTTTTCTCTTTTTATATGATAAGGACTGTAAAAAATGATCAAAAGATAAATAATTATTATTTATAAAATGAAACTGTTCACCATACCTTATAATAAAGTTATTATCTAAAAAAACTTTTATTTGATTTTTTTTTATAAAATTTATATGAAGACTAGATAAATTTTGTTCAACACAAAATTTTTTTAAATTTTTAATTAACATGCTTTTTATAAGATCAGATTTATTATTTTTAATTAATAATCTTTCACCAGTTATAGGTGTGAATGGAGATGCAATAACTAATTTAGGGTAATAATTTAAATTAAGTTTTTGATAAACATTAGCCCAAGCATGATCAAAAACAAACTCTCCTTGACTATTAAATTTTTTGTAGGCTGCTACACAAGCTTCAATTTTATTTTCTTTATATAGACAAAAATAATAAGGATGCCAGCCAGTACGCTCTTCTAATGATTTGCTGTCTTCTAATAACTTTAAAAAATTATAACTAGTAAATAGGTTGCCTTCATAATTACATTGGTCCCATTCAGATTTTTGAATAGAATTAATTTTATTACTAACTTTAAGTTTATGTTTTATTTTCAATCGCCTAACTGAAATACTGAGTCAATTTCTACAGATGCATTTTTAGGCAAAGAATTACAACTTACTGCTGACCTAGCATGTTCTCCCTTGTCTTTAAAAATTTTTTTTATTAGATTAGAAGCTCCATCTGCCACTATAGGTTGTTCAAAAAAATCATCTGTGCTATTAATGAAAACATTTATTTTAATACAGGATGTTATTCTATTAAGGTTATTATTAGTGGCTAGATTTAGTAATGCTAAGGTATTTAATAGGCATATTTCTGATGCATCTACAGCTTCATTTATATTGATATCTTTTCCAACTTTTCCTTGATAAGCAATAGTCCCATCTTTAAAAGGAATTTGTCCTGATACATATATTGTATTCTTAAAAATAACATAAGGGGAGTAATTTGCTACCGGTTTTGTTGGTTCAGGTAATACAATACCTAGGTCACTTAATGATTTTATAATATTATTCATTTTCTACTTTATCAAATAGTATTTTTTCATTTTTTTTCCAGTTAGTAGAATAGAAATCACAATCTTCTTTATTTTTAACAAGCTTAGCAAGTTTATTATTTTCTATAAACAAAATAGTTTTTATATTGATATCCTTTTTCCTTACTGAAGAGACTTGAGAAGGGCTATCATCAATAAACCATGTTTGGTTATTATGTAGATTAGATATTATTGAGCTAGTTGTTCCTTTTTCGCCTCTATTTGCAAAAAAAGGAAATTTAAGTCCATTTTTATCTAAAGCACTTTTTCTTAATTCATAAAACTCAAAGGGAATATTAGATAAAATAATTATATTAAATTTTTTTGATATTTTATGCAGCGAGTTTTTTGCACCATTTACTAGTTTCATATTTAGGGTATGAGATTTAAAAAAAAAAAATATTAACTTTCTTACTTCATCTTCATTTAATGCGGTATTATTTTTCCTAATTATATTTCCCGTTAGAGCATAACTATCCCAATTAAAAAAGAGCTGATTTTTCTCTAGGAAAAGAAGAAAGTCATGCATGAAGTCAAATATTACTTCATCAGCATCACAAATTAAAATAGGCTTATTTTCTTGAATAAAATAAGAGTTTAATGAGGGTAAAGTCTTTTCCAAGAATCTTATCTAAGTAAATTATTTAATTTTTCCTTCTTTAAAAAGAACATGCTTTCTTGCAACAGGGTCATATTTTTTAATTTCCATTTTCTCTGTCATGGTTTTATTATTCTTTTTAGTTACATAAAAAAACCCAGTTTTAGCTGTGCTATTTAGTCTGATTTTTATAGATGAAGGTTTAGCCATGATATTTTTATATCACTGAAAAAATGTATGTCAAGTTTATGATTTAGTTTTTTTTTCTATTACTGCAATTGCATCTTTAAGAGTTAGACTTTCTGGGTTTTCGTAATTTTTCGGTAGGCTGTAATTTTTATCATTACATTTGATATAAAACCCGAACTTACCCTTAAATAGTTCTATCCTAGATTTTAGCTTCTCATATACTCCTAAAGATTTTATAGCACTAGATCTGCTAGTACTCCTTCTTTTTTTTGGTTGGGAAAGTATATCTACTGCCCTATTAATTCCTATACTTAGGGGGTCTTCACCTTTAGGTATAGAGTAAAATTCTTTATTGTACTGTAAGTAAGGTCCATATCTTCCATAGTTCGCAAATATAGTTGCTCCTGTTTCAGGATGTGGTCCTACTTCTCTGGGAAGAGATAGTAATTTAGTCGCGTATTCTATAGTTACAGCTGATAAATCAGTATTTTTTGGAATAGAAGACCTTTTAATCTTTTTCTTATCTTTAATGTCATTTCCAAGTTGAACATAAGGACCATATGGGCCTTTTTTTAAAATAATAGGAGTTCCCTCTTCATTAGTACCAAGTATTTTATCTTCTACTAACTCTTCAGGTTGATCATCTGTTGGAAAAACCTGACTTCTTATATAGTCACATTCTGGGTGACTAGTACATGCAACGAAAGGACCAGTTCCATTTTTTCTCATCTTTATTGATAGAGTAGAAGTTTTACATTTTGGACAAACTCTGCTGTTCTCATTTTCCTTTTTGGCTGGGAAAAGATAATCTTTCATATTATCATTAACATAATCATATACTTCTGAATTCGAAAGTTTTAAAGTATTTTGAACTTTTTCATTAAAGTCTCCCCAAAATTCATTAAGTGCGTCTTTCCAATGCTTGCTACCATTTGCAATTAAATCCAACTCATCTTCTTTTTCAGCAGTAAAATTATAATTCATATACTTATTAAAATAATTATCTAAAAAGGATGCAACTATTCGACCACTGGGTTGTGGAAAAAACCTTTTTGATTTTAGAGAAACATAACCTCTTTCTTGATTTTTTTTCATAATATTAGCATAAGTAGATGGTCTGCCTATTCCAAATTCTTCCATCTTTTTTATTAAAGAAGCTTCAGAATATCTAGGAGGAGGTTCTGTAAAGTGTTGTTTTTTTTTACTATTGACTAACTTAATCAAAGAATTACTGCTTATGTTTTCATTAATTTCTTTTTCATTTATATCGTTGTTATTATTTGTGTCATAAAAAACTTTAAATCCTTTAAACTTGATTTTGCTAAAAGATGAGCTTAATACAATATCTTTTTGTTTGCTACAAATCTTAATAGTTACAGTTTCTGTTATAGCTTGTGATGCTTGCGTAGCTATAGACCTGTTCCAAATCAACTCATATAGTTTTAATAAATCTGGTTCTAAACTCTTTGCCAAATTCTTAGGCAATATTGAAGGATCACTGGGTCTAATTGCTTCATGAGCTTCTTGAGCATTTTTTACTTTATTTTTAAAGTTTCTTATCGTATCTGATACAAATGAGTCACCAAATTTATTTTTAATTATTTCTCTAGCTTTTGAAGTAAATTCTGTTGAAAGATTAGTAGAGTCTGTTCTTATATAAGTTATTAACCCTTTGTTCTCACCATTTACATCTATTCCTTCATATAGCTTTTGAGCTAATGACATAGTAGTCCCTGGGCTAAAACTTAGTTTATTGCTCGCTTCTAGTTGTAATGTAGAAGTAATGAATGGGGGAGAAGGGTTTAATTTTTTTTGTTTTTTTTCTATATCATTAATCAAAAATTCTGATATTTTTATTTTTTCTAATATTTCATTAGCATATTTTTCAGAATGAATATCAAGTTTTTTTAATTTTGATGAATTGAATATTTGAAGATTAGACTCAATTTTGTGTTTTTCTGAAGTTTCAAAATCTACATTTATACTCCAGTATTCTTGAGATATAAATTTTTGAATTTCATTTTCTCTTTCTGATATTAATTTTAAAGCAACAGATTGAACTCTTCCAGCGGATTTGCAACCTGGAAATTTTCTAATCAAAAGAGGTGATAGAGAATAACCCATTAAGTAATCTAATGAGCGTCTTGCTTGATAAGCATTTACTAAATTCATATCTATACTTCTTGGTGATTTTATAGAATTCAAAATTGCATCTTTAGTTATTTCGTTAAAAGTAATCCTGAATATTTCGATGGAGTCTAATTTATTATATTTTTCTAGGATATTTACTATGTGCCATGCTATCGCTTCACCTTCTCTATCTTGATCTGTTGCTAAATAAAGTTTTTTGCAGGCTTTTATAGATTTTTTTATTTCATTAATATACTTGTTCTGTCTTTCTACTTCTTCATAATTTATTGCAAAGTTATTTTCTACATCTATTCCTTTTTTATTGTTAATATCTCTTACATGTCCATAAGAAGCTTTGACTATATAATCATTACCTAAGAATTTATTAATGGTTTTTGCTTTAGCAGGAGACTCAACAATTACAAGATTCATAAATATAACTCTAGTTAAAAAAAAAATTATCACTAGTATTTTCTAAGTCAAGATAATTATTTTTTAAAGAAGCTTATAAGATTAGAATGGTGCTTATACAATATGATTAAAGATAATATAGCAATTACATTAAATTCAAAAGGAGTTCCTGGAACCCATGACATAATATTTTTAGAAAATTGAACTAGTAGAACTAATTTAAATATAATTATATTAAGTATAGTAGCTACAATTGCTCCAATTGCTGAAAACTTAAATATTTTTACTGTAATTAGCCAGAAAAAACAAAATATTAGGGTTAGTGGCCATGAAATAATTGATAGTAGGCCTAGAAAAGATGCTACGCCTTTTCCACCTTTGAATTTTAACCAAACAGGGAATATATGACCTAATATAGAAAAAAAACCACATACGACTCCTAATTCATTTCCAAATAAATATGTTATGTAGATAGTAACCACAAAGGTTTTAAAAAAGTCAAAAAGTAATGTAATTATGCCTAGCTTTTTTCCCATTAAACGATTAACATTAGTTGCTCCTATGTTTCCTGAACCATACTTTCTTATATCATCACCATTTTTGAATTTATAAATTAAGTATCCAAATGGTATAGAGCCAACCAAATAACTCATTAAGAAGAAAATACTTGTATGAAAATTAAAAATTAAATTTTCCATCTCTAAAAATTATTTTTCCATCCACCATAGTTAAATAAATTTTTCCGAAAGCTTTTTTGTTTTCATAAGGAAAGTTTTTTGACTTACTCTTTATAAGTTCTGACGAAAGGTTAATTTTTTTGTGAGGATCAAATAAAACTATATCAGCACTACTTCCTTTTTTTAAACTACCAGCCTTTAAATTTAAAAGTTTTGCTGGATTAGTGCTTATAAGTTCTATTAGTTTTAA
This sequence comes from Candidatus Pelagibacterales bacterium, assembly GCA_002732015.1. Taxonomy (GTDB): domain Bacteria; phylum Pseudomonadota; class Alphaproteobacteria; order TMED109; family TMED109; genus JAYYAX01. The sequence continues at coordinate 3,509 of PCCU01000009.1, read as the reverse complement.
AAATCCTAATTTTTTTTCCTTTATTAAATTCAATGTCAGAGGTAATAAACTCTCAAAACCTATAGAACCAGGAGATGCAATTTCAAATGGAAGTCTTTTACTATCTGTGTCATGAGGAGAATGGTCAGATGTGATACAAGTTATAACATTATTTAAAATACCTCTTTTTACATAAGCCAGATTCTTTTTATCTCTTAGAGGCGGAGATAATTTAGCAAACGTTCGCCACTTTTTTATATCAGTCTCATCCAAGGAAAAATAATGTGGAGAAGTTGAACAACTTACTTTTAATCCTTTTTTTTGGGCATTTTGAATAGCATCAATAGCAAGCCCAGTAGATATATTTAGAAAGTGTATTTTTCCATTTGTCATTTCAGCTAATCGTAAATCTCTTTCCACTTGAATAACTTCTGCTTCTAATGGTATTCCTTTTATTCCTAATTGAGTAGAAAGCTTTCCGGAAGTCATTGACCCACCAGCACTTAATTCCTTCTCTTCAGGATGCTGCATTAATAATATATCAAAGGCACTAGCATATTTTAAAGCCTTGTACATTACAGAAGCATTATTTACGGCAGTGATTGCATCAGTGAAGGCTACAGCCCCAGCTTCACTTAATAGGCCAAACTCACTTAACTCTTTTCCTTCTAGTCTTTTAGTTATACTTGCAGTCGAAAAAATTTTCACATGGCTTTCTTTCCTAGCTTTTCTTTGCAAAAGTTCAACTATAGAAACATTATCAATGATAGGATTAGTATTAGGCATGCATACCAAACTAGTTATTCCAGATGATGCAGCTGCTTCACTAGCATAGGATAGATTTTCTTTGTGTTCATCACCCGGTACTCTCAAGTGACATTTTAAATCTACAAAACCAGGAGCAAGTATCAAGTTCTTACAATCTATAATTTGATTATCTTTACTATTTTGAAAATTTAATTTACCTAATGAAATTGACGTTATTTTTTTATTTTCTACAGTAATATTTCCCAATTTATTAATTTTTTGTGTGGGATCTACTATGTGCGCATTACTGAATATAATTTTTTTCATAATAATTATTTTTTATTAATTTATTAATTTATTTATAACCGACATCCTTACTGCTACTCCTAACTTAACTTGTTCTAGAATAAGCGACCTTCCTATATCATCTGCAACATCGCTATCAATTTCAATTCCTCTATTTATAGGGCCAGGATGCATTACTAGTGCATTTTTTTTTGCTTTATTTAACTTCTCGCCATCTAATCCCCAAAATTTAAAAAATTCTTTTTCAGAAGGAACAAAGGATCCTTTCATTCTTTCTTTTTGTATTCTTAATACCATTATAATATCTACACCATCCAATCCTTGATTTATATTTTTGTAAACTTTTACATTCATATCTTCTATACCAGAAGGCAAAAGAGTAGGAGGACTTATTACTCTTATTTTTGCCTTTAGTTTATTTAATAAATATATATTAGATCTTGCTACTCTACTGTGAAGAACATCTCCCATTATTGCTACTTCTAGTCCTGATATTCTTTTCTTGTGCCTAAGTATAGTTAGGACATCTAACAGAGCTTGCGTAGGATGTTCATTGCTACCATCACCAGCATTAATAACAGAACAATTAACTTTTTCAGACAAAAGATATGGTACTCCACTCATATTATGTCTAACTATCAAAATATCAGGACTCATTGCATTAAGAGTCATTGCTGTATCTATTAAAGATTCTCCTTTTTTTATAGATGAAGTAGCAACAGCCATATTAATTACACTAGCACCAAGTTGCTTTCCTGCTAACTCAAATGAGGTTAAAGTTCTTGTAGAGTCTTCAAAAAAAAGATTAATTATGTTTTTCCCCTTAATATTTTTAGATATTTTATTTTTCTTTTTTTTATTTAAAAATTTATTGGCATCATTTAATATACTTTCGATTTCTTTTACACTTAGGTCTTTAATAGATAGCAAATGCTTAGTTTTCATGTTTTATATCCTTATCATAATTTATTCTATCTAATACTCCTTGTAAAACCCAAGTTGCAGATGCACAATCGATATGTTTTTTTATATTCTTCTTTTTCAATCCGTTATTTATCATTTCTCTTTCTATCCCGGCTGTAGAAAATCTCTCATCCCACATAAGGACAGGAAGATCTATTTTATTATTTAAATTAGTCGCAAAAGTAATAACAGATTGCGCCTGTCGTCCTTTTGACCCATCTTTATTCAAAGGTAGTCCAATTACTAAGGCATCTACATTATTACTACTAACTATTAATTGAATCTTATTTATGTCTTTTTCAAGTTTTTCTCTTTCAATTAATAAATGGCTTAAGGCCACTTTTTTTCTATCATCTGATAAAGCAGTTCCAATCATATTTTTGCTAGCATCCAAGGAAAGCACCTTTCCAGAAACAGTCAAAAAATTTTTAAATAAATTTATATCAAATGTGATTGTACTTTTACTTTTAGTGTGTACTATAGAATTTATAGAATTCATTCTATGTATGATAAATAACATAAAATAAAAAATATTAAACAAAAATGTTTATAGATAAGAAAGTTACAAAAAAAATTGCATTTTTAGCTAGAATAGGACTATCAGAAAAAGAAGAAGAAGAATTTTCTAAAGATCTATCAAATATACTGAAATGGATGGAAGATTTAAAAAAAATTGACGTAAAAGATGTAGAGCCTTTAAGAAATGTAAATGATATTGAACTTCTAGAAAGAGAAGATATAGAATTTTCTAAAAATATAAAACAGGAGAAATTATTACATAATGCTCCCAAAAAAAATGGAAATTTTTTCACTGTCCCTAAAGTAATTGAATAAAATGAATGAACTTCTTAAATTATCTCTAGTAGAAACCGTTGACTTTATTAAAAGAAAAAAAGTTTCAGTTAAAGAAATTATAGAGGCATATATAAGACGATTAGAAGATACAGAAAAATATAATATGCTTTCAGAAAAAAATTATGATGAGGCTTTAGAACTAGCAAGTATAATAGACTCAAAAAAGAAAGAAGAATTTAAGCCTTTAGAAGGTGTTCCGATAGCGGTAAAGGATATTTTTTGCACCGTAGGAAATAAAACAACAGCTAGTTCAAAAATTTTAAATAACTTCATTGCACCTTATGAGTCTACAGTTACCAAAAATTTAAAAGATGCGGGGAGTATTGTTATTTGCAAAACTAATATGGATGAGTTTGCTATGGGTTCGGCTAGCGATACTTGTTTCAATGGAGAAGTTATAAACCCTTGGACTGATAATTTTTCTAAACCACTAACACCTGGAGGTTCCTCAGGAGGATCTGCAGCAGTAGTAGCTGCCTCTGGAGCATGTTTTTCTCTAGGAACAGATACTGGTGGATCTATAAGGCAGCCTGCAGCTTTTTGTGGAAATGTTGGGCTTAAGCCTACTTATGGAAGATGCTCTAGATACGGAATAATAGCGTTCGCTTCATCTTTAGATCAAGCAGGTCCTATAGCTAAGACGGTTGAAGATGCTGCAT
>PCCU01000008.1 GCA_002732015.1 Candidatus Pelagibacterales bacterium | reverse complement strand
TATCTTCATCATACTCTGGGGACGATGTATCTAATTATTCTGTAACAAGTCAATCTAGTACTACAGCTGCTATTGTTAAAAAAGCTTTAACAGCTTCAGCAAGCGCATCAAATAAAACGTACAACGGTAATACTACCGCAACTACAACGTTATCATTTTCTGGTTTGATAGGGTCAGAGACATTAGGACAATCTGTATCATCAACTTTTAATAATAAAAATGTTGGAACAGGGAAAACAGTAACTGTAAATTCCATTACTTTGTCTGATGGAAGTAATGGTGGACTTGCTGGTAACTATATAATTAGCACAGGTCAAACTACTACTGCAAATATCACAGCAAAAGCTTTAACAGTATCTGGTATTACTGCTTCCAATAAAACTTATGATGCTAATACAGTCGCAACCTTAGATTTAACAGGTACGTCTTATTCAGGATTAGTTGCAGGTGATGATATATCGATTTCTGCTACTGGAACTTTTGATAATAAAAATGTGGGAACAGGAAAAACAGTAAATATCAGCTCTTCCTACTCAGGAGTTGATGTAGGAAATTATTCTATTACCGACCAATCCAGTACTACAGCTAATATTACTGCTAGTGTTAGTGGAATTACTATAAGAGGAATTACGGCGAATAATAAAAATTATGATGGAAATAATTCTGCTACATTAGATACCTCAAACGTTTCATATTCAGGGTTAGTTGATGGAGATGATGTAACAGGATCATTTTCTGGAACATTTAGTAATGCAAATACTGGTTCTAATAAAACAGTCAACATTAGTTCTTCTTACTCTGGAGCAGATGTAGGTAATTATACTATAACTGATCAAAGCACGACTACAGGAAATATAATAGCAAAAGCTTTAACAGCTTCAACTTCAGCTTCCAATAAAACCTACAATGGTAACACTACAGCAACAGTTACGTTATCTTTTTCAGGCTTAATTGGTTCAGAAACATTAGGACAATCTGTAACGGCTGCTTTTAATAATAAAAATGTTGGAACAGGAAAAACAGTAACAGTGAGCGCAATTACGTTATCAAACGGAAGTAATGGTGGATTAGCCAGCAATTATAGCATTAGTGCAGGGCAAACTACTACGGCAAATATCACAGCAAAATCTTTGACGGTATCTGGAATAACTGCTTCTAATAAAACTTACGACGCTAATACAAATGCAACAATTGATATAGGATCCGTTTCGTATTCAGGCCTAGTAAGCGGTGATAATTTTGTTGTATCTGCATCAGGTACTTTTGATAATAAAAATGTAGGAACAGGAAAAACAGTAACAATTTCATCTTCTTATTCTGGAAGTGATGTTTCCAATTACTCAGTAACCAATCAAGCAAGCACTACGGCTGACATTACTGCAAAGGCATTAACAGTTTCTGGAATTACAGCTTCAGATAAAAGTTATGATGGTTCTACAACCGCAACTTTGGGAACATCAAGTATTTTATATACAGGTTTAATTAATGGAGATAGTTTTTCAGGAAGTTATTCCGGTACATTTAATAATGCAAATGTAGGAACAGGAAAAACAGTTACTATTTCATCTTCTTATTCTGGAGATGATGTTTCTAATTATTCAGTAACGAACCAATCTAGTACTACTGCAAGTGTTGTTAAAAAGTCTCTGACCGCATCTGCCTCAGCTTCCAATAAAACTTATAATGGGAATTCCACTGCTACCACAACACTTTCATTCTCAGGTTTAGTCGGTTCTGAAACATTAGGGCAGTCTGTCTCCTCAACTTTCAATAATAAAAATGTGGGAACAGGAAAAACAGTAACAGTAGATTCTATTACGTTGTCTGATGGTAGTAATGGAGGACTAGCAAGCAACTACACAATTAGTGCGGGGCAGACTACTACAGCAAATATTACTGCAAAAGCTTTAACTGTTTCAGGAATTACTGCCTCTAATAAAACCTATGATGGTGATACAAATGCTGCTATGAATGTAGGTTCAGTATCGTATTCAGGATTGGTAAGTGGTGACAACTTTGTTGTTTCTGCTACAGGAACTTTTGATAATAAAAATATTGGAACTGGTAAAACAGTAACAATTTCTTCATCATATTCTGGAAGTGATGTTTCTAATTATTCTGTCACAAATCAATCTAGCACTACAGCAAATGTAACAGCTAAAGCATTAACTGTTTCAGGAATTACTGCCTCTGATAAAAGTTATGATGGTTCTACAACAGCAACTTTAGGAACATCAAATATCTTATACAGTGGTTTAGTAAGTGGGGATAGTTTTACAGGAAGTTACTCTGGAACATTTAATAATGCTAATGTAGCAAATAATAAAACGGTAACGATATCTTCCTCATATTCTGGAGCAGATGTATCTAATTACTCTATTACTAACCAATCTAGTACAACGGCGACAGTTGTTAAAAAAGCATTAACAGCTTCAGCTTCAGCTTCTAATAAAACTTATAATGGAAATGCTACAGCAACTACAAGTCTTACATTTTCTGGTTTAATAGGTTCAGAGACTTTGGCGCAATCTGTGTCCTCAACTTTTAATAATAAAAATGTGGGAACAGGAAAAACAGTCACCGTAAACTCTATTACATTGTCTGATGGAAGCAATGGAGGACTAGCAAGTAACTATACAATTAGTGCTGGCCAGACCACAACAGCAACCATCGCGGGAAAAGCTTTAACAGTTTCTGGCATAACCGCGCCAAATAAAACATATGATGGAAATACAAATGCTCCTTTGGACGTATCAAGTATTTCCTATTCTGGGTTGGTATCAGGAGATGATATAGGAGGTTCATTTTCAGGAACCTTTGAAAACAAAAATATAGGGACNGGTAAGACNGTAACAATTTCTTCTTCTTACTCTGGAGTAGACTCTGGAAANTATTCAGTTACGGATCAATCNAGTACTACTGCAAATATTACTACTAGAGCTTTANCAGTCTCAGGATTGACTGCTTCAAATAAAACTTATGATGCAACAACNTCAGCANCCTTNGATACTTCAAGTGTNTCCTATGCAGGTTTGGTAAGCGGAGATAGNTTTTCTGGNAGTTACACAGGAACATTTAATGATGCTAATGTAGGANCTAGCAAGTTGGTTACTATTTCTTCATCGTATTCCGGNAATGATATAAATAATTATTCTATAACAGNNCAGTCCTCTACAGGTGCAGATATAACTAAGGCTTCTCCAACTATTAGTGGTTTAAGCAATCAATCTAAATATTCAGATGAAAATTATACCTTAGCAGGAGTTCCTAGTATAAGTGGTTTAAGTATTAGCTATTCTTCCGATGATACTAATGTAGCTAATGTAGACTCTTCTACTGGTGCAGTCTCTATATTAACGACTGGGACATCTGCTATTACAGCTTCAATTGCAGCTACTTCTAACTATAATGCCGCAACTGCATCTTATATTTTAACTATTAGTACTAGACCAGTTAATAGCGGTTCACCATCACAAGTAGCTGCAGACTCAGCGATTAGGACTACTACTTCTTCAGCATCTGGAACTAATAGCTCTAACGGAACTACTAACGTTGGTTCAGACTCTTATGCTGGGAGTTCAATAAACAATTCTGCGCAGGTAGTATCATTTAGTGCAAAAGTTGTAGTTCTAAGACCTGAGCAAACTCCTAAAGCTGAAGGAGTTTATGAGTTTAATAATGAAGAGTCAAAGCTTGATGATATTGCAAACGATAGTGAAGGATTTCAAAAATTAGGCGAAGTTATTGGTATAACTGAATACTCTATAGAAATAAAGGCAGACGACTTATACAATTATACTTTAGAAGTAAGGGATGGGGGTATTTTGATTAAGCCATCTAATCAAAAGTCACTTATATTTGCAGAAAACTACAGAACTAAAGTAATTGATACTGCTATGGAAGAAGTAGAAAAAAACTTTGGAATACCATCATTTCAAATTAGGACAATAGTGTTAGATTTCTATAAAAGATATACACAAGCTAATTAAATTATATTTTACTTTTTATATAATCTATTGTTTTATTAATAGCTTCTTCTGATTTAGCAGGTTCAATTCCTCCACCTTGTGCTAACTCCTTTTTCCCACCACCACCTTTGCCTCCTAGTATGGGAGTAATAAACCTGATTAATTCTACTGCATCTAATTTTTCAGAAAGTTGTGAAGAAACTCCAATAACTGAAGTAACTTTATTATCAGATTTTGAAATTAATATTGATATTGTGTTTGTTGTATTATCTAATAATTTATCAGAGATAGCTTTAAGATTTTTTGAGTCTTTATTTGTAAAAACAGAATAGTAGATAAAGTGACCATTTATAGCCAACTTTTTCATATCCTCCTTTGAGGATGAAGATGCATCCGTATTAATATTTTTTAACTTTTTTTCTAATTCTTTTTTTTCATTTATTAGATTACTAACTCTATCAAATATAGAAGAGGTTCCAGTTTTCAATTTCTCAGCAATTAAAAGAATATCATTTTGTATTCTTTGTGTAGTTTCTAAAGCCTGAATTCCTGTTACAGCCTCTATTCTTCTTACGCCAGATGCTAAGCTTCCTTCTGACACAAATTTAAATAGTCCTATTTCTCCTGTATTTTTAACATGCGTGCCTCCGCATAATTCTATCGAATATGCTTTATTGGAATCATTCTCTTCAATTCCCATTTCTATAACTCTTACATCATCTCCATACTTTTCACCAAATATTGCCATAGCTCCTTTTGCAACGGCATCATCTTTTTTTAAAATTGATTGGGTTACAGGATAACAATCTAATATTTTTTTATTAATATCTTTTTCTATAGACATAAGTGTTTTTTGATCAATTTTTTCATTATGAGAGATATCAAATCTAAGCTTTTCTTCTGATACCAAAGACCCTTTTTGTGTTATATGTTTTCCTAGCTTTCTTCTTAAAGCACTATGAAGAAGATGAGTCGCTGAATGATTAGCTGTAACTTTTCTTCTTTTTTCTGTATCGATTTCTAGGTTTGCTTTATCTCCTTCTTTAATTTTTCCTTTTTTCAGAACTCCTTTATGTTCATATAATTTATTTTGAATTAATTGAGTGTCATGAACTTCAAAGGAAAAGTCTTGTCCTTTTATTATTCCTGTATCTCCTACTTGCCCTCCTGCTTCTGCATAAAAAGGAGTCTGATCAAATATTAAAGATAAGGGTTGATTGGTCTGGGATGCCTCTTGTATGCTATCTCCTTCAAAAACAATTTTAAGAACTTTTCCTTGGGCAAGATACTTTTCATATCCTAAAAAATTAGTGGGTTGTAATTCACTAGAAATTTGCTTCCAAATAGTTTCATAAACATTTTGAGAGTCTCCTTTCCAAGATTTTTTTGAAAGCTCTTTTTGTTTTTTCATTTCTTCATTAAATTCCTCTAGATTAACTTTTTTATTTGCTGTCTTTAGAACATCTTCAGTTAAATCTAGAGGAAACCCGTAAGTATCATAAAGTTTAAATGCAACTTTTCCAGAAAATAATTTTATATCATTACCTTTAACGTTTTCTTCTTCTAAAATTTTTAATCCCTTCTCTAAAGTTTCTAAAAATTTTTCCTCTTCATTTAGAATAGTTTTAGTAATTAATTCTTTATAACTAATCAATTCCTTATAATGTTCTCCCATTTGATTTAAAAGTGATGGGACTAGTTTATAGAAACTAGGCTCTTTTATATTTAAGGTATAAATTTGTCTAATAGCTCTTCGCATAATTCTTCTGAGCACATATCCTCTTCCTTCGTTTGCTGGAATTACTCCATCGGATATAAGGAAGCACGAAGCTCTTAAATGGTCACTTATAATTCTTAGTGGAATCGAGGTTTTTTGATTTTCCTGAACTTTTAAAACTTCTTTAGTGCAATCAATCAAATGTCTAAACAGGTCTATGTCATAATTATCTGATGTCCCTTGCAATACTGCAGCTACCCTTTCTATTCCCATTCCTGTATCTATAGAAGGGCTTGGCAACAATTCTTTTTTCCCGTCTTTATGTTTATTATATTGCATGAAAACAAGGTTCCATATTTCTACAAACCTATCTCCTTCATCCGGAGAACCTGGTAGTCCTCCCGAATACTTTTCTCCATGATCATAAAAAATTTCAGAACAAGGGCCGCAGGGTCCAGAGTCCCCCATTTCCCAAAAATTATCTGAGGATGATATTTTTAAAATTTTTGAGTCATCAAAAGAAGAAACTTTTTTCCAAACTTTGTATGCTTCTTCATCTTCGTGAAATACTGTGATAATTAATTTTTCAGAAGGAATTGAAAAGTTTTTAGTAATTAAATTCCAAGCTAGTTCTATAGCATCTTCTTTAAAATAATTTCCAAATGAAAAGTTTCCAAGCATTTCAAAAAATGTGTGGTGTCTTTTAGTAAGTCCAACATTTTCTAAATCATTATGTTTTCCTCCAGCTCTTACACATTTTTGCGATGTTACAGCTCTTTTAGAAGGAGGAGGGTTTTCAATGCCAGTAAAAATATTTTTAAATTGCACCATTCCTGCGTTTGTAAAAAGCAAGGAATCATCATTTGTAGGAACTAATGGAGAAGAGGGTAGAACCTCATGATTTTTCTTAGAAAAAAAACTTAAAAATTCTTTCCTTATATCTGTTAATGATATTTTTGTCATGAATTTAGTTTATATAACTTAATTCTCTAGAGCAATCTTTTCATCTTCAACAGTTTTATTTTTACCTCTAATTAAATCTTCTATTTCATTAGAAATTTCGTTATTTTCCAATAAGTATTTTTTAGCATTTTCTCTTCCTTGCCCTATTCTTTCTCCTTTGTAGCTATACCAAGAACCAGACTTTTCCACTATTCCTGATAGCACTCCTAAATCTATTATTTCTCCTTCTTTAGAAATTCCTTCTCCGTAAAGAATATCAAATTCTACTACCTTAAAAGGAGGTGCTACTTTATTTTTTACCACTTTAACTCTTGTTTGGTTTCCTATAATTTGATCCTTATCTTTAATTTGCCCAATCCTCCTTATATCAAGTCTTACAGAGGAATAAAATTTCAAGGCATTTCCTCCTGTTGTAGTTTCAGGGCTTCCAAACATTATGCCTATTTTCATTCTAATTTGGTTAATAAATATTACCATTGCATTAGTTTTTGCTATAGAAGAAGTTAATTTTCTTAAAGCCTGACTCATTAACCTCGCTTGCAATCCTACATGAGTATCACCCATGTCACCCTCTAGTTCAGCTTTAGGAACTAAGGCTGCAACACTATCTATTACTAAGACATCAACAGCTCCAGATTTGACCAATGTGTCTGCTATTTCTAGTGCTTGTTCCCCTGCATCAGGTTGAGATACTAATAGTTTATCAACGTCAACTCCTAGATTTTTTGCGTAGACGGGGTCCAAAGCGTGCTCAGCATCAATAAAAGCACAAATTCCATCTTTTTTTTGAGCACTTGCCACTACTTGAAGTGCAAGAGTTGTTTTTCCAGAACTTTCTGGGCCGTAAATTTCAACAATCCTTCCTTTTGGAAGACCACCTATGCCCAAAGCAATGTCCAATCCTAGTGATCCAGTAGATATTTCTTCAATATCAATAGTTTTGTTATCACCTAAGCGCATGATAGAACCTGTTCCATATTCTCTTTCAATTAAACCTAAAGCACTTTCTAAGGCCTTTGTTTTATTATCTTCACTCATAATGTTCTTTCTATGTTCTAAATATGTTCTCTATATGTATATTACAGTTATAAAATAATTTCAACTTTAAATTCAATATTCAGTATAGTAGACTTTTTAAGTCCTGCAATAAGATATCAAAAATAGTTTGTAATTTTTATTCCTAAATAGTTGTCTCTTCTAAAACTATAAAGAGTATCCTTATTATTTACGGACCAATGTGAGGTATAATTTGCAGCTAATCTAACAGATTCCATAATGCGTGTACTGATTTCCAAACTTCCTGTATTTCCATCTCCATTTAAATCTAAGGTTAAGGTTTGAGTAATTTCTGTTCCCTCTACATCATTAAGGTTGATTCTAGTTCCTAAAAATAAATCATTTTGAAATATATCTGTAGAATTACTACCTCTATCATCATTGCTATATTCAGCAAATATGTTTAAATCCCATACTTTATCAAAAACTCTAGTAATTACATACTCAAATCCAGTTATATAGGAGTAAAAATTTTCTCTTTCATATTTTGCATTTTTTTGACCATTTCTTTTGATGCCCTCAAATTTAAATATTACTGGCCCATAAATTTTTTGAAAAAATGAACCTAGTTGCGTAATTCTTTCATGGCCAGGAAAATATTTTATTTGGCTATCTTCTAATTTTGGTAAAGTAGAGCTGCTTCTTGAAGTTCCTCTAAAAAATTGCAGAGATATATCAGATTCACCATAACTATTATGCCATTTAACTGCCCAACTAGGAACCTTTCTACCTGCGCCGCCTTCATAAGTAGTATCATAATTTTGCGTAGGTAAATTTAATCTCAATCTACCTTTTTTTCCTATTTTTGTAGGTTCATGAAATAAAGGCATATATATAAGGTCGAAAAAGCCAATTTTATCATTTATGTAAGAGTAGGAAATTAAAGATTGGCCTAATTTAGATTTATCTTCTCCTGAAGAATCATCTGGACTATTAATTATATCAACTAAGTTTTTTAATTCTGTTACACCCCAAAATACTTTGTCTTTTCCTACTTTAAACTCACTGTAATCATTAAAGTATAAAAAATATGCTTGAGATATATCAAATAGACTTCTTTCTTTATCATGATGATCATATCTGTACTTTGGTTCTATTAGAACATTTATATTTTTATAAGGTTCAATAAAAAGTTCTGATTTTAAATTTACTGCATAAGTATTTTTTTGATATTCATAAGCATTTTCCTTATGAAAAATTCTAGTCTCAAAAGTTTTTTCATTATTTAATTCCCAATATATTTCATCAGAATTACATATAAAAGGAAAAGTGATTAAGAATAAAAAAAAAAAAAATTCATAAACTATCTTACCCTTGAAAGAGATTTTTGATTGAAATCTCTTTCAGAAAGACCTACTTTAAATTTAATTTCTTCTACAAGTAAGTCAGTGGACTTTCCGGTTTGGTGATTTATCATTTTATAAGAACTTGGTCTCCAAAACTTATCTAAATAAATTTTATAGTCTCCAAATGTAAGAGTTTTTAGTAATGCTTTCTTTCTGTCATAAAATTCTATCTTCCATACTTTATGAGCAGGAGTATCATCTAACCATAAAGTTTGATAACTATAACCAGAGCTTTTTTCAACTGGAACACGAGTTATCACATGACACGACAATTCCTCTTTATTAGGACAGGGCTCCTCCTTGATATATTTTCTGTTAGTGTACTTTTCAAGTTCTTGACTTCCTAAATCTTCATAAGCAAACTCAGAACCAACAAAAGATCCTGATCTATTTTCTGACGTTATTCTTTTTACTCTTTTTAAGGCTGGAAGATATAGCCATTGATCATCGGGCCCTACCTTATGAGAAAAAGTTAAAGTTGCAGTACCTTTTACATCTTTAGGGCTATCAAAAATAAATAATGTTTTATCACCATCGTCTGTTACCTCTAGTGTTTTCCCTCTAAAATATCGAATGGTTTCTTCTCCTTGCTTATTTCTCAAGGTCATCGTTTGATTGGATATAAAGTCATTAAAACCTTTATCATAATTATAAGCATCAGTAGAAATTTTCAAAGCTTTCTTGTCTTCTTCAGATGCTTCAATTAAGTTATTACTTAAAGAAGAAATTAAGAATATTGATAAGATAAAATATTTATATTTTTGCAAAGTTTTTTTCATTTATAACTCCTAAGTTTTTTGTTTTATTTTAGGCAAAGAATTTTTTAAAAGATTAAATTTTTCAAGTGTTATTAATAGTGTAGGTAGAAAAAATAAATCTATAAAAAGAGCTATAGCTATTGTTATTGCTGTCAGCAAAGCCATATCTGAATTAACCTTAAACCCAGACAATGATAGAATTCCAAATCCTGCAACTAAAGCAATAGTTGTTGTTGTAAGAGCAAAACCAACATTTTTAAAGGCGTATCTAGTTGCATCCTCAGGGCTCAGTTTTTCTTCTCTTATTCCTCTGAGATATTTACTTAAATAATGAACTGTATCATCAACAACAATTCCAAGAGTCATAGCTGCAACAACTGATAATGCGACACCAACTTCACCATATAAGTACCCCCATAAACCAAATCCTACAGCAGCAGGAAATAAATTTGGTATGAGACTTAAAATCCCCATTCTGAAACTTTTTAGTGCAATCACCAATAAAAACGAGATAAGAATTAAAGCAGCAGTTGTCCCTACTAACATAGAGTCAATATTCCTTTTTGAAAAATGAGAAAATATCATTGATAGTCCTGTCCCATTAGTTTTAAATTCTGGAATCTCTTTTTTAAAATATTCCTGAATAATAGCATCTAACTCTCTAACATCGTCATTAGAGGCTTGTTTAATGTTAACAGTTAATCTGGTTGAAGATTTATTTACATTAATTCTGTTATTTAAATCTAATCCAAATGGAACAGATAATTCATACAAAAGTAAATATTGTGCAGCTAGCTCTCTATTTTCAGGAATAGCATAAAACTTTTCATCGTCTCTATTCATAGCTTTGTTTAATCTTTTTATTGTATCTGATACAGTTGTAACATGGTTAACATTTGGCTCTTCTCTAATTCTTTCTGCCAATTTATCTAATTTTGCCCAATATTCAGGACTATTAATACCATCAGCTTCTCCGGAAGGAATGGAATATTCAATGGTATTTAATCCGGTTAAATTTTCTTCGAAATAATCTGAGTGTGTTCTAATTTCAAATCTTTTATCAAAATACTTAGTCCAAGTATCATCTAATTTTATTTGAGTGACTCCAAAAGATAAAATTACGATAATTAAACCATTAGATATCAATAAGGTTTTTCTATTTCTTATTACAAAATCACTAAGCTTGCTCATAAAGTTTTCAGCTTTAGAATAACCAGTTTTTTCAACCTTTGAAGGTATTATAACTAGTAAAGCAGGCAGAGTAACAACTGCATGAAAAAAAAGAACTAGATTTCCAAAAGACATCATATAACCTAATTGCCTGAAAGGAGGTGCTTCAGAAAAATGCATAGTTAAAAACCCAATAGCAGTTGTAATTGCCGTCATGAAAACTGGTTGCAAATTAACTCTTAATGATTCGTCCACGGCTTTTTTTCTATTTTTACCCAAACGCATCTGAATTTTTTGAGTGCTCATTATATGAACGCAGTGGGCAATTGTAAGCGCTGATAGCATTAGAAAGGAGTTGAAAGTTGCAGCATTGAGAATAAATTTTAACCACCCTGCGACTCCCATCATTCCTACAACTGAAAACATTACAATAAAAGCAGTAAGTAAAGCTCCTATAGCTGACCTTAAGGAAATGCCTGCTACCAAAAATATGACTAGAAGCATTAATGGAGTTAAAAGCCCCATATCGCTAAGTGAAACTTCTGTGAATGCCATGGTAAGAGGTACTCCTCCAGACACGTAAAAATCAACATTGGGATATTTTTTCCTTAATTCACTTTGAATAGGTCTAATGAAGTTCATCACTTCTCTTACAACATTTCCAGCTGCAACGGGGTCATCTGGCTTTATAATTGTTACATTTATAGCTGTGTAATTGCTATCAGGACTTACTAGCAGATTAACTAACATAGGTTCATTTAAAGCTACTGCTTTAGCATTATCAGCAATATTTTGATTAATTTTATTGTCTGGGACTAAATCACTTATGATAATATTGTCACCTTCAGCTCTTGTCCATTGAAAGTTTGTAATTGAGTCAACTCTACTAGATGCTGGAGTTTGCCAAAGTTTATTTGTTAAATTTCTAATTATTTCTAAGTTTTTAGGAGTAAAAATATTTCCATTTTTGGGAGCGACCATTATAAAAATATTATCATTTTTGGTGTATGTTTTTTCTAAAGTTTCTAGGGCTACTAAGTTAGGATCATTTTTAGAAAAAAATATTCTGTTATCTGGGTTTTGTGATAGGCCTTTTAATCCCATTCCACATATAAATGTGAATATTACACTTATCAAAAGCATCATCCATGGTCTATTAACTATTAAGTTTCTATAGTCTTTTTGAAATGTTTTTAGTTGTGACATAAATTCTCCTAACTGAAATATGTAGTTATATACGAAAATCTTTTAAAAATATATTAGTAATTTAAAAAAATAAAAAAGCTAGCTTTTGTTTATTTTTTCAAAAAAAATTTAAGATTTTAAAGTATTAAAATTCCAACTATAAGAATAATCTAGTAAGCTTTTTAAATGATAAAAAATATAAAAAAAAGTTATCCAAGATGGTGGGCAGAAGCCTGCAAAGACCTATCTGATAAAGATGAGGTTATGAAAAAACTTATCGCCGTTTATTCAGATAGAAAAATTAGTACTATTAAAAATCCTTTTTATTCACTTTCTAGGTGTATTGTAGGACAACAAATATCAGTTCAGGCAGCTGATGCAGTTTGGGCAAGGTTAGTAAGTTATTTTGATGTTCATGATGCTGGCTGTTTTATAAAAATAAAAGAAAGCTATTTAAAAAGTTTTGGCCTTTCAGAAAGAAAAGCATCTTACCTAAAAAACCTTTCAAATTATCTTGTTGATAATAATTCTTTCAATCTTTGGAACAACTTAAAAGATGAAGAAATAAAATCCAGGCTTTTGAAACTTAGAGGAATCGGACCTTGGAGTATAAAAATGTTTTTAATATTTTCCCTGAATAGAAATGATGTATTTTCATCTGAGGACTTAGGTCTTATAAAAGCAATAGGAAAAAACTATTTTAATGGTAAGATTCCTAATAAAAAACAAGCAGAAGATTTAGCTTTACAATGGAAACCTTGGAGAACAGCTGCTTGCTGGTTTTTATGGAGAAGCATTGATCCAAACGTAGTAACTTATTAATCCTAATGATAAAAAAAAAATCTATTTTATTTTTAGTAACCGAAGACTGGTACTTTATATCTCATAGAATAAAACTTGCAATTTTTTTAAAGAAAAAAGGATATATTGTTCATGTATGTTGTAAAAATACTGGCGAGTTTAAAACTATTACAGATGAAGGAGTAAAATGCCATGACATAGAAGCAAAAAGAAAGTCATTGTCTACTTTGCAGCTTTTCAACGAAGTAATAACTTTCTGTAAATGTATAAAAAAAGTAAAGCCAGATATTGTTCATTTAATTTCCATGAGGCCAGCTGTAGTTGGTTTATTAACATCTTTAGCTTTTAAAAAAGTTAAATTCTTTGTAACTTTCACAGGGTTAGGATTTATTTTTATAAGAGATGACATTAAAGCAAAAACTTTAAGGTTTTTAATAAAATTTTTATTTATTATTATTTCAAAGTTAAAATTTTTCAAGGTAATAGTACAAAATAAAGATGATTATAATTTTTTTATTAAAAAGATTTATTTCAAAAAAAATAGAATTTCAATAATTCGTGGATCAGGAATAGATTTAAAATATTATAAAAAAACTAATGAGCCGAAAGGTGAAAATATTATAGTTGGTTATGCAGGCAGAATGCTGGAAGATAAAGGAGTTCATTGGTTAATTGAGGGATTTAAACTAGCTGTTAAAGAAAATAAAAATTTGTTGCTTCTTTTAGCTGGTTCTTTAGACAAGGAAAACCCTACAACTATATCTAAAGAACTTTTTAACGAAATAAATACTATGAAAACAGTAAAGTATTTAGGAAATATTAAGGATGTTAGAAATATATGGAATAAATCTCATATAGGAGTATTATTAAGTAAGAGAGAAGGTTTGCCCTTAAGTTTAATGGAAGCAGCGGCAGTAGGTAGACCTTTAATAGCTACTGATGTTCCAGGGTGTAGGGAAATAGCAATAAATAAATATAATGCAATTACATTAAAAGCAGGTGATATTCTTTCTGTGAAAAATGCTATTTTGAAACTAGCAAGCGACAAAGGTTTGAGGAATAAACTAGCAAAAAATAGCAGGAAAATTGTAGAAAGCGATATGGAAATGAAAAAAATATTTAAAAAATACTTCTTAATTTATAATAACTAATTTGATTAATGAAAAAGCAAGCAAAGCAAAATGTAAATATTATGGTGTTGGGATTGGGATACGTAGGGCTTCCGCTTGCGTTGGAATTAGCAAGGTTCTTTACAGTCTCAGGTTTTGATACCAACAAGGAAAGAATAAAAGAGTTAAATAAAGGCATTGATATCACAAAAGAAATAATAAAAAAAAGTTATTTTAGTAATTCAAATATAAAATTTACAAATAATTATTTAGAATGTAAAAAATCTAATATATTTATAATTACAGTCCCAACACCAGTAAATAATAAAAATGAGCCTGATTTAAAAAACTTGAAAGAAGCTTCAAAATTAGTGGCAAAAATTATTAATAAAGGAGATATAATTGTAATTGAAAGCACTGTCTATCCGGGTGTGACCGAGGAAATAATAGCTCCCATAATAGAAAATAAATCTGGGTTAATTAGAAAGCAAGATTTTAATATGGCCTACAGCCCCGAGAGAATTAATCCTGGAGACACAAAATACAAAATTTCTAACATAAAGAAAGTAGTGGCAGCAGACGATAAAAAAACCTTAAACAAAGTAAGTGCTATTTACAAAAAAATAATTAAAGCAGGTATCTATAAAGCACCAAGTATTAAAATTGCGGAGACCTCTAAGGCAATAGAAAATGCACAAAGAGATATAAATATTGCTTTTGTGAATGAAGTAGTAATGATATGCAAAGCTTTAAATATTAGTTCCAAAAAGGTTTTAGAGGCAGCTAATACAAAATGGAACTTTTTAAACTTTAAACCTGGACTAGTCGGAGGGCATTGTATAGGTGTTGATCCTTTCTATTTGGCTAAAGCTGCTAAAATGGCAGGGCATAATCCAGAGATTATATTAGCTGGTAGAAAAATTAATGATTATATGCCTGAGTTCATATTTAAAAATGCAGTTAAAAAAATTGAAAAAAAATCAAAGGTACTAATATTAGGATTAACATTTAAAGAAAATGTAAAAGATATTAGAAATTCTAAATCAGCAGTTTTAGAAAATTTATTTCATAAGAAAGGATATAGTGTTGACGTTTATGATCCTTTAGCAGACAAAAAACAAGCACTTGAAGAATATAAGATAAAATTAGTAGTTCCTAACAAGAAATACACTTGTGTAATAATTACAGTAGGACATAAGGAATTTTTAAAAATGTCCTCAAAAAAAATAATTAGCCTTTTTGCAAAACAAAGCTTACTCATAGACATTAAAAATATTTGGAATGAAAAAAAACTTCCAGATTATATTTCTAAATGGAGTCTATAGTTGAAAAAAAAACAAAATAGTTTCTCAAAAAAAATCTCAAGCTTTTACGACGGAGTTGCAAAAAACAGAAAAAAATGGATTGAAAAAGGATCAACTTTTCACAGAGAAGACGCTCTTAACCTAAAAGAATTAATACTTCCAAAGAGCAGAATATTAGAATTAGGTTGTGGCACGGGAAATTTATTAAAGAGTCTTGAACCTAGTTATGGAGTAGGAGTAGATTTGAGTAAAGAAATAATTAAAGAGGCCAATAAAGATAATAAAGGGATCCGTTTTATTCAGGGAGATATATCAGACTTAGAAAAATATTTTCCTAAAAAAGAAAAATTTGATTATATAATTCTCAGTGATACGATAGGATATATAGAAGATATACAAACAACTTTAGAGTCCTTACACGAATTTTGTAATAAAGAAACTAGGATTATTATTTCCTATTACTCTCCTTTATGGTCACCAATTTTTAGTTTAGCAACATTTCTGAAGTTTAAAATGCCTGAGATTAAAACACAGCTCTTAAATTTACAAGATATTAAAAGCTTTTTAAAAATTTCTAATTTTGATGTAGTAAGAGTAGAAAAAAAAATACTTTCACCAATTAAAATTCTAGGAATTGGAAGACTAATAAATAGATACTTAGCTACTCTACCTGTCTTTTCTTTTTTCTGTTTGAGGCAGTATATAATTGCAAGGTCTTTAGACAAGATTGATAAATTTAAATACACATCAGCTAGTATCATTATACCATGTAAAAATGAACAAGGTAATATTGAAGCTGCAATTAAAAGGTTACCTAGATTTTCTAAAGATATGGAGATAATTTTTATTGAAGGTAATTCAAAGGATAAAACTTGGGAAAAAATTCAATCAGTAAAAAAAAAATATAATAATAAAAAAGCTGGCTTTACTATTAAAAGCTTTAAACAAAAAGGAAGAGGTAAAGCAGAGGCCGTTTTTTTTGGATTTGAAAAAGCTTCTAAAGAGGTTTTATTTATTTTAGATGCAGATTTGACAATGCCTCCTGAGGAGTTACCTAAGTTTTGGAATAAATTAATTCTAGGTGAAGCTGAATATGTTAATGGAACAAGACTAATTTATCCTATGGATAATGACGCAATGCGTTTTTTAAACTATATCGCTAATAAAATATTTTCTATTCTTTTCAGTTGGATTTTATCACAAAGATATACTGATACTTTATGTGGAACAAAAGTTTTAACAAAAGAAAATTATGAAAAAATAAAATTAAAGAATAGAGATTTAGGTAACTTTGACCCTTTTGGTGATTTTTTTATTATTTTTGGTTCTTCAAGATTGTGTTTAAAGATGTGTGAGATACCTATTAGGTATAAAGCTAGGGCTTATGGAGAGACACAGATTTCTAGGTTCTCCCACGGTTTTATGTTGGTAAAAATGGTAATATTTGCTTTTTTTAAAATAAAAGCAATCTAGATGTATCCTTCTCTTTTCATATTTGCCATTGCTTTCATAGTCAGACTTTTAAATTTATACTTAAATCAAATAAACGTTGATACATATCTTATAGAGGACCAAATAATGTATTGGGATTGGTCACTGAAAAATGCTTACACCCCTTANAATTCTATAGAACCAAATTTGTTATTAGAAAGAATGCCAGGATCTTTTCTTTTTTTTCAAATTGCTACTNGGCTTGTAGGAGAAAATTTATTTAATATTTTAATAATACANANTATTGTAGATGCAATAAATTGTGTGGTGATTGCGTTTATAGCTAGAACCTTAAATAAAAGCCTTTTTATTTTAGCAGGTTTAGTTTCTGCATTTTCTCCTTTAATGGTTATAGTCAGTTCACAAATATTATCGGATACTATTTTCCTTTTTTTCTTCAGCTTTGCTATTTATTACATTTTAAATTTTGTTAAACATGAAAAAGAAAACTTGATTTATTTAGGCGCTTTATTTTTAGGCTTAGCACTGTTTACTCGTGTGGTGGTGCTTCCCCTCATTTTTTTAGTACCAATTTTTATTTTTTATATTAGTTATAGAGAAAAATACAATATTCTAAAAATAATAAGAATTACTTCTATTTTTTTTATTATTTCATTTTCTTTAGTTGCGCCTAGAATTTTTAATAACTATAACAATTATAATACCCTCTCATTGACAACCCAGTCAGGATCACATTTTGCGAACTGGGTTTTGCCAGCGGTATTAGATTTTGCCAGTGATGAGAAAAAAAATAAGTACAAAGAAAACCTTGAGGAGTTAAATAAAAAACTAGTAGTCATGGAAAACCCATTTGATCAAAGTGAGTTATTGCAAAAAGAAGCTTTTAATTTTTTACTAGCTACCGAGAAAAAATTAATACTATTAGCATGGGGGAAAGGAGCAATACTAAATATTTTAGGACCGCCATTTGTAATTGACAAAAGATTTCGTAATTTACCTCATCCTTCATTTTATGAAAATGATAGAAATATATTAAAGTGGCTGACTAGTATTTTTAATAAAGAAGAATTTAAAAAATACAAAATTTTACTTTGTATTTCTACATTATTTTCTTTGCTTTTTTTGTCATTATCTTCTTATGGAGCATTTTTAATTTATAAAAATTATTTTAAAAGCGCAGTATTTTTTTTAATTATTATTTTATATTTCCTTGCTGTGACTGGACCCGTATTTTCTCCAAAATATATTCATCCAATTATGCCTATTTTAATAATTTTGGAGGTTTTAGCTTTAAAAAGATTTTTTGAAATTTTTGTTAAACCTAGCATAAATACAAAACGCAACTAAAACTTCCATAAATGGAATTGCAGTTGCCAAATATCTTGTTTCAAAATACCCATTTAGACTAAAGAAGGTAGTTCGTGCTAGTAAATATGAGATGCTAACTAATCCAAGAAAATAAAGTATTCCCTTTTTATTTTTTATAAAAATATAAAATAAAGAATACAAAAATAATAGCATTAGAGAAAATTTATAAAATGCATTTGTGGCTTTGGAAATAGCTCTGTAAGGATACTTTTTTATTATATGAGCAAGCATATTAAAGTTACCTTTTGCTACAACAAGTCTTTCCGAATGACTTAAACCTACACTGGGTATTTCATTGGGCCATCCAAAGCTAGAAAAAGGATTAGACCACATTTTATATATTCTTTTAATAGGGTTTACTACCCAATATTTAAAAGGAAAATTTTCTCTTTTATTTTTTGCTAATAATTCAAATTCTTCGTCAATATGCTTTGGAAAAGCCATTTGGTCTACTTTTTTTAAATCTGAAAGAAGAATGTTTACTTTTATTTTTTCATTTTTACTAAAATAAGCATATTCAGGAATGTTTATATTTAAATAGTTTTTTCTATTTATTCCCCAAAGGGCGCCAGGCTTTTCATACTCATGAGTTATCCAAGTTTTTGTCCAATTTAAATACCCAACAGGTGATCTACTTCCATCAGGCATAATCATATTAGTTGGTATTAAAGATGGAAGTTTAACACTAATATTTCTTATTGTCCAAGCTCCCCAACTCAGACTAAGCAAGCAAGCTATCGAAGCTCCATATAAAAATCCTTTTTTAAATCCATGTATATATAGACAACAAATTGCAACAGGTATTGTTAAAAATATATTATCTAATCTAATCCAAGTGGCTAAAGTTAAAGCTAATGCTATAGAAATCACTCTAACTTTTTTCTCGCTTAAAGAGAAGAGAAGTTCTGACAAAGTAAAAATTGTAAATGCTATTGCTAGCGTTTCAGTTTGAACATATCTTGGCCAAGCAACTAATAATGGGGATAGCGATAAGATTATACCTAAGAGAATTAAAAAGTTTTTATTATTTATAAATCTTTGAACTGCAATCAGCAAATAAATTATAAAAGAGCTATATATTAAATTCTGAATAATTCTTACTGCATTGTTAGATTCATTAAAAAAATACCAAACTGTTGCAATAAAGGCATCATAGCCAGGGCCATGGTTTCCGCCAAAGTGAGCAATACATTCTGCCGAAAGCGGATCAGATAGTGAAACACCACAGCCTCTTAGAATATTTTTCGCGACTATAGAGTATATATCAAAATCACCACCAGTTTCAGGAAATTTTATGATAAAGAACAGTCGTATGGAAAAACTTAATAAGAAAATAAAAAAAAAATATATTTTCATAATCTAACTTAACTTAAAATTTAAAATAAATAAGTCATATAAATAAAATTTTCTAGTTATTTTTTTGCGATTGCTAACCATGAATATCCATGTCTATGGTTTATATTTACATTTTTAAACCCACTATCTTTGAGTAGGTCTGTGAGTTCTTGTTTTTTAAAATATTTTGAAAAAGAAGGGTTTAATTGATCAAAAATTATATAGTTTCTTTTCTCAAAAGAGCATTTTCCAAATACCTCTAGCATATATTGTTGCATAGGTAATTTTATAAATTTACATAAAAATATATAAAGATAGCATACTAGATTTAGGAAAGTACAAAATATTCTCAGAACACTATCAGGAAGTATTCTGGTAATTCTTCTTATATTATTAAATATAAGTAAGTATAGTTCATTTCCTTCATAACCATATACCCAGATAATAAACTTGCCGTTTGGTTTAAGGCTATCATAAATTCGCTTGCAAGCCTTTTTATAGTTCGGAATATGATGAATAACACCAAGAGAAAAAACGTAATCAACTTTTTTTTTAATTTTTATATCCTCAGCTTTTAAATTTAAAAACTCTATTTTTACTTTACTTAAAGCGTTATTTTTTTTCGCTATTTTAATTGCTTGTGAAGGCTCTACTGCAATGGCTTTTTTTGGAAGAAATTTAACTAAGTTATTTAATATTCTTCCTGATCCTACTCCAACCTCCATTATAACTTTATTTTTAACTGATGTTAAAGTAAAAGGGTTTACTATGTCTTTAAGCATATCTTTAGAACCCCAATAATCATCTATATTAGAGTCTATCATGAACTGTTCTCCAAACTCTTTATAAGACTCTTTGTGATCTATTTTCATTTAAATTTCCTTATATACATATATTATCTATTAAAATTATTATTTATACTTTTTTCTAACATATATAAGGACCATATCATTTTTCTATTATCTTGGCCCTGATAATGAGAATTTAATATATTTTTAATTTGATTTTTATCAACAAACTCTAAAATTTTAGTTTTATTTGAGGTAAGTGTTTCATTAACTTTTTCTTTTAAAGATGTCCTAAGCATTTTTGACAAAGGTATAGCAAAGCCATGTTTCTTTCTTTCTATTATATTTAAAGGTAATTTATTTTTACAAACTTTTCGTAAAACATTTTTAGTATGAAGCCCTACCTTTAAATTTTTAGGTAT
This sequence comes from Candidatus Pelagibacterales bacterium, assembly GCA_002732015.1. Taxonomy (GTDB): domain Bacteria; phylum Pseudomonadota; class Alphaproteobacteria; order TMED109; family TMED109; genus JAYYAX01. The sequence continues at coordinate 869 of PCCU01000008.1, read as the reverse complement.
GGAAGAGGAAAATTCAATAATATTTTTTTCTAAAAAGGGGGCCCTTACCTCTAAACTATTATACATAGAAGCTCTATCTACTTTTGTTAAAATATCATTAGGTAAATAATTTTCGAAAAACATTTTAATGATTTGATCATGAGTGCTAACTTTTTTATCTGTCTTATTGTTTCCAAGTATATTAATAATATTTTCATTTTTAAAATATGAAGCTTTAAAATTATTTAAGAAAATTTTATCTATATCATTTCTAGTGAAAGATGACATCCATCTAAATATTTGTTGGTTTGTTTTATATCCAATTCCTTTGCTGATTTGTTTGATCAAAAATAAATTACTCATATAATTATCTTTGTAAGATATACAATTAAATATTTTGTAAAGCAATTCTCCTGAAAATTTGGGAAAAAAGCTTAAAAGTTTCATTATATTAATATGCTTAAAGGGAGAGTACCCACTAAAAAGTTCATCAGCTCCATCACCTGAAAGAGCAACCTTGACATGTTTTTTAGCAAGTTTAGAAACTAAGTAGGTAGGAATAATTGAAGGATCATTTAGTGGTTCATCAATTTTCTTTTCTATATCAGATAAAGTTAATAATAAATCTTTTTCTTGCAGCAGAACAGTATGATTTTTTATTTTTAAGTGTTTACTAACAATGCTAGCAAATTCAGACTCATCGTAACTTTTATTATCCATTTTAATAGTAAAAGACTCTATATTTGAGGAATGCTTTTTCCCATAATAAGCAATTAAACTAGAGTCAATTCCTCCTGATAAAAATAGTCCAACTGGAACATCAGCAATTAACCTTTGCTTTACACTTTCTTCAATTAATTTTTCTAGGTAAATAATAGTATCTTTTTCTG
>PCCU01000007.1 GCA_002732015.1 Candidatus Pelagibacterales bacterium | reverse complement strand
CCTGGCCACAAATAATGTTGCCTGAAACATAAATCTGCAAAAACAAAATTATGTTTGCTATGGTTGTGGTGCAAATGGGGACATATTTTCCTACATAATGGATAAGTATAAACTTAGTTTTAGAGAAGCTTTAGAAAAGCTAGCTAGTGAAGCCAATATTAATATTAAAGAACATCAATTTTCTAATATAACACTACAAAATAGACAAGATAATAAAAGGTATCATACAGTAATGAAGTACATTGCCTCATACTACAATAAAAATTTAAAACAACATTTAACCAATAACAACATATCTTTCTTAGAAAAGAAAAATATTACATTTGAAAAGATAGACAAATACAATTTAGGCTTATCTAAAAATTCAAATGAATTAGAGATTTTTTTAAATTCAAAGTCTATAAGTACTGAATATTTACTAGAAAATAATATTTTTAAAGTAAATGATTACAAAAAAAAGTATGATCTTTTTACTAATAGAATTATGTTCCCAATCCTTGACAGATATGAAAATATTATTGCATTTGGAGGAAGGTGCTTAGGAGAAGAACAGCCAAAATATATAAATAGTTGGGAAAATAGTTTTTTTAAAAAAAGAGAAATTTTATATAATCTGCCAACGCTTAATAGGATTAAAAATAGAGAAGAGGAAGTTTTTATAGTAGAAGGATATACTGATGTAATTGCCATGGAGTCTCTAGGGTTAAAAGCAGTAGCACCACTAGGAACTTCATTGACATTAGACCAATTTAAAATTTTATGGAGATTTGTAAATGAGCCCACTCTATTGATGGACGGTGATTTAGCAGGCATTAAGGCCTCCACTAGGGCGTTAGATATAGTAATGCCAGAGATAGAATCAGAAAAAACCATAAACTTTATATTTTTAAAAGAAGGAAAAGATCCAGATGATTTAATAAATAGTCATGAAAGATCTCTTTTTATATCAAAAATACTTAAAGACAAATTTAGTTTATTACAATCTTTGTTTGTATTTTATGGAGATGAACAGGGGTTAAGTTCTCCAGAAAAAATAATAAACTTTAAAAATAATATTTACCAGAAAATTGATAATATAAAAAATTTAAATATGAGGCAATTATATAAATCTTTTATTAAAAAAAGAGTTGATGAAATTTCTAAAAAACAAATCTATAAATTTGGAAACGTTTCAAAGGCAGTTAAAAAAGATGTCTACTTTACCAATTTAGTTAAAAATAAAAAATCAGATCATTTTATTATTAGAAGAGAGAGATCTATTTTAGCTGCTATGATAAACAACCTTCAATTACTTAAACAAAATGATGAGGCATTGGCAAAAGTTTTTCTAAGTAATAATGAATTAGAACAACTAAGAAATACTATTATTGAAATAATTTCTACAGAGAATATTGAGAAGTCTGAAGACCTTAAAAGACAATTAATTAATAAAGGTTATGAAAGTATTTTAAAGCAACATTTTCAAACTAAAGATTGCATTAGCTTTGACTTAATTGAAGAGTATGCAAAAGAGAGTAGTGACATAAACTATGCTACTAAAGTACTTATAAACATCCTAGGTATTCAAGAAAAGTGGTATTTAAATAAAAATAAAACCTTGTAAAAAAAAAATCAATAGCTATAAAATATTTATGGTAAATACTAAAATTAAAATTACCCAAGAAGAGCTTACAGCAAAAACTATAAGAAGAATATTCAATAGGGGAAAAAGAAAAGGATATGTTTCTCCTGCATATATAGAAAAAACAGTAAAAGGAAAGAATATACCTAGTGAGTCTCTAGAAGAACTCTTAGAAACCTTCAAAACTGAGGGTATAAAGCTAATGGATGATGAGCAGGCAGCTTTAGAACCAGTTGTAAAGAAGAAAAGAGGAAGAAAGAAAGGCTCTACAAATAAAAATTCCAAAAAAAATAAAGACTTAGACTCAGAAGATTTAAACGATGAAGAAATTTTAGGAAAAACTGATGATCCAGTAAGAATGTATTTAAGAGAGATGGGAGGAGTAGAACTTCTCTCAAGGGAAGGTGAGATAGCTATTGCAAAAAGAATTGAAGCTAGTAGGTCTGCTATGATGGTAGGAATATTTGGCTGTCCTTCTTCTTTAAAAGTAATTACTGAGTGGCACAAAAAAATTACTAAAGGTGAAATGCTACTTAGAGAAATAATAGATTGTGAAAGCACATATAATCAAACTCCAGAGGGCAAGGCCAATGTTAAGACTGCTGACAATGCTCTTTTAGCTACTTCAGGAAAAGATATAGTATTTCAAGACTTTTCTCAATTAGATAATTTATCAACTTTTGATAATACTAATAAGGAAAAAAATAAAAAAGTTAATGAAAAGGTCTTAAAAAAAGATAAAAACCCAGAGAAAATAAATAATGAAGAGACTGAAGACAGCGAAAATGATGAAAATGACGAAGGTTTCTTATCTCTATCCCATCTTGAAGAAATAATTAGACCAACTATAGATAAAGAATTTAAGAGAGTAAAACAGATTAGTAATAGTTTTTCAAGAGTAAATAGTTATAAGTTTGATAAGGCTATTAATGGAAAAGAGATTAAAAGTAATGTTTTTAAAAAAGAAGTTGAGCTTGTAAAAGAATTAATAGATATATTTTCAAGAATTGTACTGAATAATAATGCAATAGAGTATTTAATTGATATAGTTTATGGTAAAAATAGAAGGTTACTGTCTATTGAAACGCAATTGCTAAAACTTTCAAGAAAAAGAAACGTTGATATTAAAGTTTTCAAAGAGGCAATTGTAGGAAGAGAAAATGAAAAAAACTGGTTTAGAAAAGTATCTTATCTGAAAGATAAAAACTGGAAAAGTTTTTTAGCAAAAGATAAAGAAAAAATAAAAGAACACATTGCTAACTTCAATGTAGTTTCAGATGAGATGGGTATACCAGTATCAGAAATTAAAATTATAGCGGATAGAATTCAAAGAGGAGAAAGAGAGTGTAATAGAGCTAAACAAGAAATGATTGAGGCAAATCTAAGATTGGTTATATCAATTGCTAAAAAATATACAAACAGGGGCTTGCAATTTTTAGATCTCATCCAAGAAGGCAATATAGGGTTAATGAAAGCTGTTGATAAATTTGAATATAGAAGAGGGTATAAATTTTCAACTTATGCAACATGGTGGATTAGACAAGCTATTACAAGATCTATAGCTGATCAGGCTAGAACCATCAGAATTCCAGTGCATATGATTGAAACTATTAATAAGTTAGTTAGAACCTCTAGGCAAATTCTTCATGAAACTGGAAGGGAACCTTCTCCGGAAGAATTAGGAAAGCATCTTGAAATGCCTATAGATAAAGTCAGAAAAGTAATGAAAATTGCTAAAGAGCCTGTAAGCCTTGAGACACCAATTGGAGATGAGGACGATACAAACCTGGGAGATTTCATTCAAGATATTAATGCTATAATACCTCTAGATGCTGCAATAAATACTAATCTTAGAGAAGCTACAACTAAGATATTATCTTCTCTTACTGCTAGAGAAGAAAGAGTTTTGAGAATGAGATTTGGTATAGGAATGAATAGTGACCACACACTAGAAGAAGTTGGACAACAATTTTCTGTTACTAGAGAAAGAATTAGACAAATAGAGGCAAAAGCATTAAGAAAACTTAAGCACCCTTCTAGGTCAAAAAAACTTAAAAGTTTTCTTGATAATTAAACAAGGGCCTGTAGCTCAGTTGGTTAGAGCAAACCGCTCATAACGGTTTGGTCGTAGGTTCGAGTCCTACCGGGCCCACCAAAAAAAAAATTTTTTTTTTCTAAGATTTTTAATTTTCTGCATTTCTAAATTTCAAAAATTAAATTCATTTATTTATAAATTATGTTAACATTTAAAAAAAGGGGGGAGTTTTATGTTTGGTTTAGAAATTAAGGTTATTTGGTTGCTGTTTTTTGTGGCACTGTATTGGTCATATTGTATTTTCTGGGGAATTAAAGGAGCAAGACAGTCAAAGACTGCAGGTGACTATTTTATTGCTGGAAGATCTATTTCTATTTGGGTATTTGTGCTGGCCGCAACGGCTACATCCTTTTCTGGATGGACTTTTATGGGACATCCTGGACTGATTTATAGGGATGGTTTCCCTTATGCTTATGCTTCTTTTTATGCTATTACTATACCTTTTACTGGTGTCCTGTTCTTAAAAAGACAATGGATGCTCGGGAAAAAGTTTGGTTTTGTAACACCAGGTGAAATGTTTGCTGAATATTTTAAATCAGATACAATAAGACTTTTGATAGTGCTTGTAGCACTTGTATTTTCTGTTCCTTATTTAGGAATACAACTTAGAGCTTCAGGATTTTTATTTAATGTTTTAACAGATGGAATGTTAGGAGTTAATGTAGGAATGATTTTGTTATCTTTAGTAGTTGTGATTTATGTTGCTACAGGGGGTTTAAGGGCAGTAGCATATGTTGATACTATGCAATGTATTTTATTAGCTGGTGGAATTATAGCTTTGGGCATAATTTCATTTTATTACATAGGAGGAATTACAAATTTAACTGAGGGTATTATTTCTTTAACCGAAAGTGATACTAAGTTAACAAAGGATGGTTATAGCCATTATGTGGCTATACCAGGAATGATACAGTTTGTGGATGCAGGTTCTAAAGCAGTTGGAGGACCTTGGACGGGGATAATGATATTAACTTATATGTTTGCACTTATGGGAATACAGTCTGCTCCAGCATTTACCATGTGGGCCTTTTCAAATCAAAGTCCTAAACCATTTGCTCCTCAGCAGGTTTGGGCATCAGCATTTGGCATAGGAGCTATTTTATTCTTTTTTACTGCTATTCAAGGAATAGGTTCCCATTTTCTTGGAGCTAACCTAGATATGGTGACTAATAACCCTGAAGTAGTAAATAATGTAATAGGACCTAATTTAGGAGGTAAGGACCTAATGGAAACAGCCAGTAAACAGGGAGGATTAGTGCCACAACTTATTAACCTAATGGGAGAGTCTGCTCCTTGGCTAGTAGGTCTTTTATCAGTTTGTGCTTTAGCTGCTATGCAGTCTACGGGCGCGGCATACATGTCAACAGCTGGAGGTATGATTACAAGAGATATAATAAAAAGGTATGTATTACCAAATGCTAGCGATAGTCAACAAAAACTATTTGGAAGATTCTTTGTTATAATTATTGTCGCGCTAGCATTGCTGGTAGCAGCAACAGCTACTGATGCGCTTGTATTGTTAGGAGGTTTAGCTGTAGCATATGGTTTTCAAATGTGGCCAGCTCTAATTGCAATATGCTTTTGGCCCTGGCTTACCAGTTTGGGTATAACTTTAGGCTTAATTGCTGGCCTTATTGCCGTTACTTGCACAGAGTCTATAGGTCAATCTTTAGGAATCACTGGTTGGGGAAGATGGCCGTTAACTATACATTCAGCTGGTTGGGGGATTTTCTTTAATTTAGGAACAGCAATATTAGTTTCATTTTTTACACAAAATCAAAATGATTATAATCATAAAATGAAATATCATAATTTTTTAAAAGAGTATGCTGGATTACCTTCAGAAAAAAAGAATTTAGTTCCTATTGCGTGGATCATAACTTTATTGTGGTTTTTCTTTGGAATTGGACCAGGTGCTGTTATAGGTAACTGGATTTTTGGGGACCCAACAAATCCAGCAACTTGGATATTTGGTATTCCATCTATATGGGTATGGCAGATATTATTCTGGGTAATAGGTGTTTATATGATGTGGATGCTAGCCTATAAAATGGAGCTATCCACTCCATCAAAGAAAGAGATTTAAGTTTGAATTAGCAAGATGCTGCCAGATATTACTGTTAAGCTTATTTTGGCAGCATTTCTTTTTCTATTTCTCATATATCCTGTCTATAAATTTATTTTTTTAATTTCTGCAAGAAAAAACACTCTTGAGGAATTTAATCTCAAAAAAAAAAATATTAAAAGAAAGTCTATAATTTATGCAGTTATAATAACTATGTTTTTTTCTATAATATATAGTTTAAAGGTTTTTTAGTAATGAAATTGAATTACAAGGTCTTAAAAGTAATTGCCATCACTTTTGGAGTTTTAACTTTCTTTTGGATGTTTTTGGATTATATTGAAAATAAAAAAGATATTAATATTAATTACAAAAAAGCTAATCAGGCTTTTATAAAAAAAAAATACAAAGACGCTTATAATTTTTACGTTTTAGCATTACATGATGAGCCAGAGAATATTTATTTTCTTGAGGGAAAAGCAAGAACATTATTTCGTATGAAAGATTTCAGTAAATCAGAAAAAATTTTTCAAGAGGTAATTCAAAAAGATAATAATTTTGTAGCAGCCATAGCTAATTTAGGCATATTATATGATACATTAGGAAATTATGAACTGGCAATAAAATATTATGAATTAGCTTTTAGCAAGGATAGCAAGGTAACAGCAGGTATGCCTTGGTTTAAGAGATTCCTAAAAAATATTCACTTCAAACCTTCAAGTGTGGAAGAAAGATTAATTTACCTTAAAAATAATTTTAATCCAGAGTCAAGAGAAATTAATTTACAAAATACAGATGTAGATAAATTACAACCTGATTTTGAAATGTAGCTAATAAATAATTTCTGTAAATAAGACTCTTATACAAAAAAGAAGGGATATTGCTCCAAATAGTAGTCTAACAAAATCTTTATTTCCATTTTTATCTCTAAAGGTGAGGCCGTGCCAAGCAATAAATGCAGTGATTAACACAAATAAAATATTCATGAATTTTTAGATGATAATTTAATTATCATCTTTTGTTTATTATCTAGTTTTAACTTATCAAAATCTTTAATTAGTTTTTGAAACTCTGCATGCCAATTAATTTCAGCATTTAAGTGCATAAAAACAGAACCTAACCCTATTGCTGCTCTATCTACTAAAACAAATTCTCTAGGTGGTTTGACTCCTCCAAATTTTTTTAATTTTTTTCTAACTTTTCCAAGTATTTCTTTTCCTACAGAGGACGTATTATGCTCTTGTATTTTTCTAGTTTTATTCTCTAATAGAGGTCCATAAAGATAGAAAGCCCATATATTTAAAGTTTCTATAAGATCATTATTTAACTTTGTGAAACCCCAGCTTTTATAAGCCTCTGCAGCTAACGTATTGTTTTCACTTTTTAAAGCATGATAAAGTTTTATTACTGCTTCTACAAAGTCTGATTTGAAAACTCTTATACATCCATAATCTAATAAATTTATATTTTTTCCATTATTAGAAATAGTATAGTTTCCTGGATGTGGGTCACCATGAATTATTCCGTATTTGTAAAAGGGTATATACCAAGCTTTAAATAAATTGAGAGCAATGTTGTTTCTTACATCTCCATTAGCTTTATAAAAACTATCTAGGGTTCTTCCTTCTAACCATGACATTGTAATCAGCTTAGAAGTCGATAATTTAGGATAAGTAGTAGGAACTTTTATTGTATTATTTTTTATAAACATATTTTTATAATAATTAATATTTTTAGCTTCTTGTAAATAATCAACTTCTTCTATTAATCTTTCAGTTAGTTCATTAAAAATATCATCTGTTAATATAGAGTTATCAATTTGCTTATAAATTTTTAAAATTAACTTTAATTGTTTTAAATCAGCTTTTATTGCTGACTCCATGTCAGGATATTGAAGTTTACAAGCAACAATTTTGCTTTCCACATTTAAAATAGCTTTATGAACTTGTCCTAAAGAAGCTGCTTTATTAGCAGTTTTTTGAAAATTTTTAAAATTCTTATCCCAATTATATCCTAATTCATTTTTCATTCGTCTTTTAACAAATAACCAGTTCATTGAGGGTGCTTCAGCTTGTAGTTTTGATAGTTGTTGGGCATATTCTTTAGGAAGAGCGTCTGGAATGGTAGATAATATTTGAGCAACTTTCATAATTGGACCTTTTAGATTTCCTAAAAGATCGGTTAATTCTACAGGAATATTTTTATTTGGTATTCCTAGAAGGCTTTTGGTTGCTGTTTTAGCTAAGAACCCTCCCACATTGGTACCTACCTTAAAAATTCTTTTAGTTTCTTTAACCACAAATTTACTTATAAAATTTCCTACTTATGCAGAAAAACTTATTCTGCAGCAATTTTTGAACGTTTTTTTTGACTACTTTTTTTAAATACATCTAATCTCTGCTTTAACTCATTTTCAAATAGTTTAAAATTTTTAAGTTTCACGTGACCATACCCTCTTACTAAAGAAAATGATTGAATAACTTGAACCGCATCATAATAATTACTTCTATTGAGTTTTTTATTTAAAAAATCTAGGGTTTTATAATAATCCTTTATAAGGTTTCTTTCTAACTTTCTTTCATGCGTATATGAAAATGGATCGAAAATAGAATTTCTGATAAATTTTAGATTTTTTAAAATTTTGAATAAAAATAAAATTTTTGAGGTAACTTTAATTTTCTTAGGAGATTTAGTAACTTTATCTTTTAAACCCAAAAAGGGAGGAGATAAATAGAAATAAATTTTATCAAAACTTTTAAAACTTTTTTCTAAATCTTTACGAAACCGTCCATCAGTAAAAAGTCGCCCTACTTCATATTCATCTTTATAGGCCATTGTTTTATATAAAGTACTTGCAACACTTTTTGTAAAAGAATTATCCTTTATGCCAAGTTTCTCTAACCTTTTTTTTGTATCCATAACTTTTCTTAAATAAGTATCAGCATATTTTTTATTTTGATAACTCTTTAGCTCTTTGTACTTAAAATTTATTAATTCATCAACATCAAGCTTTTTTTTCACATTATAGTTCATGTCCAATTTATTAAGTAAAAACTTAATATCATGTGCAGCTATCCTTCCCCAGTTGAAAGCATTGATATTTTCATTTACTTTAACATTGTTGAGTTCTAAAGCTTGTATGAATGACTCAGTATTAATGGGAATAAGACCTTTTTGAAGGGCATAGCCAACCTGAAATATATTGCTATAGATATTATTGCCAAAAATACTTTCTGCTATCTCTGAGGTATTTAAAAATTCAGAGTTAGAAGAATTATTCTGTATTAATCTTTTACTAAGTGAATTATTTGATACAAAGTCTGGGTTTAAAACAAATTGAGATAATGGTGTTTCATTATCATTAATTACAGAAAAAGTATTTTTACTACTAATTAAATCTCGTACTTCTTTACTAGCAGAAACTACTAAGTCTGTGCCAATCAATAAGTTGCAAGAAATTTCATTAATTAACGAAGAAAAAATTTTATTATTTTCATTAGCTATTTTTATATGAGAAATAACTGCTCCTCCTTTTTGGGCGAGACCAATTTGATCTAATACTGTTACTTCTTTATTTTCAATATGTGCTGCCATACCTAATAGTGCCCCAATTGTTACAACACCCGTTCCTCCAATTCCAGTAATTATAATATTATATTCATTTTGTAGTTTAAGTTTCTTAGGTAATGGTAATGAAGAAAGTTTAGATTGAATATTATCTTTTAAAGCTTCTTTTGTAATAATCTTTGCATTTTCTACTGTTATAAAAGATGGGCAAAAGCCATCTACACAACTAAAATCTTTATTACAGGTAGATTGATTTATTTTTCTTTTTGTACCAAATTTTGTAAATAAGGGTTCTACTGACACACAGTTTGATTGAGTTGAACAATCTCCACATCCCTCACAAACAAGATGATTTATAAAAACCTTTTTATTTGGATCTTCTATTAATCCTCTTTTTCTATTTCTTCTTTTTTCTGTTGCACACCCTTGGTCATAAATTAAAGCTGTCACACCATCAATTTTTCTTAATCTCTTTTGAACTATATCTAATTCTTTTCTATGATGAAAACTAGTTATTGAAGAAAAGTGATTTTTATTCTTGTATTTATTTAAATCATCTGTAACTAAGGCAATTTTCGAAACACCTTCACCAAAAAGTTGATGAGAAATACGCTCCGGTGTTGGCATCCCATCTATGGGTTGTCCTCCTGTCATTGCTACAGCATTGTTATACAATATTTTATAAGTAATATTTACCTTTGAGGCTACTGCAGCTCTAATCGCTAACAACCCGGAATGGTTATATGTTCCGTCTCCAATATTTTGAAAAATGTGTTTATCCTCAACAAAAGAAGACATACCAATCCAATTAGCTCCCTCAGCACCCATGTGGGTATATAATGATGTATTTCTATTCATCCATTGAGACATGAAGTGACAACCTATACCTGCCATAGCCTTACTGTTTTCAGGAATTTTAGTAGAGGTATTATGTGGACATCCAGAACAAAAATAAGGTGTTCTTGGAATGTAATTTTTATCAGAAATCTTATTATTTTTTTTAATACTTACTTTATTTACTGAAAAATCTTTATTACAAGTTTTTGCAATTCTTGATGCAATTACTTTTTTTAAATCTAATCTTGATAACTGATAATTTTCATTAATTAGTTTTTCATGATTTTCATCATATTTTCCTACTATTCTTTTCGGTTTATTTCTGAAGTTATATAAGTGATTTCTAACGTGACTTTCTAAAAAAGCTCTTTTTTCTTCTATTATAAGAATTTCATCAAGTCCAGCAGAAAAGCTTTCTATTTTTTTTGTGTCTAATGGCCAAGACATACCTATTTTGAGTAAATTTATTCCTAAATCTTTAGCAACTTTTTCTGAAACTCCTAAATTTGACAAAGTATCAACGGTGTCTGAAAAAGCTTTTCCAGTAGCAATAATGCCTATTTTTTTCTTTTTTGATTTCCATAAATGTTTGTTAATGTTATTTAAGTTTGCAAATTCTATAGCAGCAGGTATCTTATTTTTAAAAATTCTTTCTTCTTGTTCTAAAATATCATCATTAGCTCTTATATGAACATCGTGTTTAGAAAAACTTTTTTGGGAAATAAAGTTAAAATTATTAAGGTCTATATTTATTGATGCTGAACTGTCCATATTAGCAGTAATACATTTCATTGATACCCACAAACCAGAATATCTAGAAAGAGCCCATGCAAAAATTCCATAATTGAAAAGGTCTTCTAGATTAGATGGATTTAGAATAGGAATTTGTGCATCTAGCATTGCAAATTCACTTTGATGAGCAATTGTTGATGATTTTGATATGTGATCATCGCCAAGAAGAACTAACACTCCTCCATTTTGAGAGGTACCTGCAGAATTCCCATGTTTAAAAGCATCTCCAGATCTATCTACTCCAGGTCCCTTGCCATACCATATTGAAAAAACTCCATCATTTATTCCTTTAGACATTAAATTAGGTTGTTGTGTTCCCCAAACAGCAGTTGCGGCTAAGTCTTCATTTAAACCTGGAGAAAAAATAATAGAATTTTCTTTTAAATAAGTTTTAGCTTCCCATAAAGCCTTATCATAAATTCCTAAGGGTGACCCTCTATACCCAGAGATGAAACCTGAGGTATTTAAATTTAATTTTTCATCTAACTTTTTTTGAACTAATGGTAACTTTACTAATACTTGTGATCCGGTAACAAAAACTTTACCTTGATTTTTAGTGTATTTATCTTCTAATGTAATTTGCATAATAATTTTAATAAATAGGATACAACTTTTATATTTTATATATGTCTAATATAACAAAATAGTATAGTTTTTAAAATAAAAATGAAAATTTTGATAACAGGAGCAGCTGGGTTTATAGGAAGCAAATTAGCGGAAAACCTTCTAGATGCAGGGTATGATGTTTTTGGAATTGATAACTTAAATGATTACTACGATGTAAAATTAAAATTTTATAGACTACATTATCTTAAAAAACATAAAAAATTCCAATTTTACAAAATAGATATATCAAATACCTTAAAGTTAAAAAATTTTTTTAAGAAAAAAAAAATAGATATTATATGTCATTTAGCTGCTCAAGCTGGGGTAAGATATTCTTTAATTAACCCTAGGGTTTATGCTAAGTCAAATATAAATGGATTCCTAGAAATTCTTGAATATTGTAGATTTAATCCAAAAACTAAATTAGTGTACGCTTCGTCTAGTTCAGTTTATGGTGGAAATAAAAAAATACCATTTTCAGTTACTGATGATGTTTCTCATCCTGTATCTTTGTATGCTGCCACTAAAAGAGCAAATGAACTAATGGCAGAAAGTTATAGTAAACTATTTTCTCTAAAAATTATAGGGTTGCGTTTTTTTACCGTNTACGGNCCATGGGGCAGGCCAGACATGGCAATTTGGCAATTTACTGATGCAATTATAAAAAATAAACCAATTAATATTTTTCATAAGGGTATTTTAAAAAGAGACTTTACTTACATAGATGATATCATAAAAGGAATAAGAGCCTCTTTATTTTTTAATAATAATTCAAAAAATTCCTATCACAAACTATATAATTTAGGAAATAATAAACCTGAGTCAGTAAATAAAATAGTCACAATTCTAGAAAAATTGTTAAATAAAAAAGCAAAGAAGAAGTTTCTCCCCATGCAATTAGGTGATGTAAAAAATACATTTGCAGATATAAATCAAAGTAAAAAGCATCTTGGGTTTAATCCTAATACAAATATTGATAAAGGATTAGAAAGTTTTATTGCTTGGTTTAAAAATTACAAAAAATAATTATTTTTGATACTTTTGTTTCCATTCGGAGTAAGGCATATTATATACAATTTTTTTTGCCTCATCATAATCCATTTCATCACCATACTCTTTTGATGACTCCATGTACCATTTAGATATACAGTTTCTACAAAAACCTGCTAGGTTCATTAAATCAATATTTTGAAGATCTTTATTTTCCTGTAAATGTTTAATTATTTTTCTAAAGGTAGAGGCTTCAATTTTTTGTTTTAGTTCATTTTCTGGCATTTTATCCTTGTTTTGCTTTTAGTCTCGGGTTTTTTTTATTTATTACTAATAATTTACCTTTTCTTCTTATTAGTCTGCAGTCTTTATCTCTATTTTTTGCACTTTTAAGTGATGCTAAAACTTTCATTTGAAACTCCTTAGAAATTTTTTATATAATGTTTAATATAAATTGTCAAAATAAATAAATGATCAAAATTAAAAAATTGCACCATAGTGCTTACAGATGCAAAAATACACACAAAACTAAAGAATTCTATGTTAATTTTTTAGGTTTAAAATTTACAAAAGCATTTATTATTGAAACTACTAAAACCAAGAGAAAAACAAAAGTATTACACTCATTTTACAGTTTAAAAGATAATTCAGCGATTGCTTTTTTTGAAGATCCTTTTAGTCCTTTTAAATTCAAAAAACAAAGAGATTTTGATCTTCACATAGCATTTGAAGTAAATTTAAAAGATTTGAAAAGTTATTATGAAAAAGGAATAAAGTTAGGTATAGAAACTAGAGGAATTATAGACCACGGTTTTATAAAATCTATTTATTTTAGAGATCCTAACGGATATGTTATAGAGTTAACTACACCATCAAATAAAAGTTCTAAGCAATCTGAAAAGGATTTAAAAAAAGTTTTAGAGAAATGGGACTCTATAAAGCCTCTTACAGAATATTAAAGTTTATCCCATTTTAGAACAGTATTTTTTTGCATTAAAAAATCATTTTTAATTTGCTCTCCTATTCTTAGGCATTGGTTCCATTTAGCCAATCTTTCTGACCTAGAAAATGAGCCTACTTTTATTTGGTTAGTTTGCCAACCAACACTTAAATCGGCAATAGTAACGTCTTCAGTTTCTCCAGATCTCGCTGAGATTATTTCTACAAGCCCTAAATCTTTTGTTATTTGCAGAGCATCAAGTGTTTCCGAAATAGTACCAATCTGATTTGGTTTTATAAGAACAGAATTAATGCTTTTTTTATATGCAGCTTGAGAAATTAATTCTTTATTAGTAACCACTAAATCATCTCCAATTATTTGAACATATTCAGGAGCTTTATTAATAAGCTTTTTAAAAAATAAAATGTCATCTTCTGAAAAAGGATCTTCAATAGAAATTATAGGGTATTTCTTAAGCCATATTATATAATTATCTAATAATTCATCTGCAGTAATATTTTTTTTTCTATTAAATTTATAGAATGAGGTATCATAAAAGTTATTAGCAGCTATATCTAAGGCAATAGATACCTCCTTCAATAATTTAAAGCCAGACTTCTTTATTATTTCTGATAAAAAAATTAATACATCTTCATTCTTATTGAAACAAGGCCAATACCCACCTTCATCAGCAAATCCTTTTAATAAATTTTCTTCTTTAAGTGTCTCATGAGTATTTTTAAAAATAATAAATACCCATTCCATAGCTTCAATAAAGTTTCTTGCTCCATTAGGAATAATTAAAAAATCTTGAATAGAAAGTTGGTTATTGGCATGAGCTCCGCCACCAAAGATTTGAACCTGTGGAATAGGAAGTGCTAAATTTGTATTTGAAGAATTAGTATATTCCCAAAGTTTTTTTTTTTTGAACCTAGCAGCGGCCTTTATGATTGCCATAGAGACTGCAATAGTAGTATTTCCCCCTAAAACAGATTTATTTTCTGTCCCATCCAATTGTAATAATATATTATCCAGTTTCCTTTGACATAAAGCCGACTCACCAGATAATGCATTATTAATTATGTTTTTAATATCAAAAATATTTTTATCAACACTTAACCCTAAAAACTTTTTTTTTTTATCTCTCTTTTCTACAGCTTCATTTTTTCCTTTAGAAGCTCCGGATGGTGCTATTGCTCTTCCTACACTTCCATCATTTAAATAAACTTCTGCTTCAATTGTAGGTATTCCTCTACTATCAAATACCATTCTTCCATCAATTTTTTGTATATTATGTTTTGACAACTTTTTCCCATTCTTGATAAAAATTACTTAATTTTTTAGATTTATTAATTAAGATATTTTTTGCTAAATTTCGTGCTAAACTTTTTTGTTTTTTATTAAAGTATTCAACAGGAGACTTTCCATCTACTCTTGCTAAAATTAATAAAGCCTGCAAAGTTATAAATTTTCTTATAAAATTATTATTATTTATCACAGTAAAGTTTGCCATATAAGACTTAATAAAATTATTGCTTAACATTAAATAACTTTTATAAATTTCTTTATTAAAAATACTTTTCAATATTATATGATTATTAAAAAAAGCTAAGTCAAAAACTGGGTTGCCCCAGCATGCTGTTTCAGCATCTAGGATTACTGGATAATTTTTTCCTAATAATATATTTTTTGGACTGAAGTCACCATGAATAACTGTGCTTTTATTTTTAGTTAGAAAACCTATTGTACTTTTATAACAGTCCGAAAACTCAGGATAAAATTTTGAAGTAAATACTAAATAAGGTTCTATCCTAATATCATAAAATGTTTTGTCATTTAAAAATATTTCCTTATATTTTTTTTTTTTAAAAAAAGATTTATGAATAAGACCTAACAGCTTTCCTATTCTTTTTCCATCTTTTAAAGAAACTGATTTTTCTAATAGCTTTTTTTTCCAAACTATAAAATTTTTATTGTCAAACCATTCCATTGCTAATATGTAATTTTTATTGTCATGACCAAGAATTTTTGGAAAAGAATTAGGTTCAATAATTTTACAATGAGAAAAATATTTTGCTTCATAATTATTTCTTTCAATAGGCGCATACCAATCTTCCTTTACAGTTAGCTTAGCTAATGCTCTTTTAATGCAGTATTCATTATCGGAAGTCTTCACATGCCAAATGTCAGAAGAAACACCATCAGTAATCTTTTTAGAAAAATACGTCTGGTTCTCATACAACAAGCCAAAATCAATCGATGCCATATAGATTTCTTTAGGGAGTTTACTTGTTTTCAATTAGCAATACCGGATCTTTATCTATAGGCTTCATGGGACCAGAAATAATCGCTCCTACTTCAACAACAATAGTGTTGTAAGATAAAGAACCTTTAACTCTCCCTCCCTTACAAACCTGTAGTTCTCTTACTTCACCATTTCCGGTAAATTCGCCATAAATCTCTAAAGTATCACAATTTAAATTACCGTCTATTTTTCCTTTTGGCCCAATTTTTACATATTTACCTTTTATATTTCCTTTTATATAACCATGAACATCCAGAGTGCACTCAGATATAAATACACTGCCTTTTTCAACTAAAAGCTTAGCTTCATGAGCAATACTAGAAATACCGTTATTTAGCTTTTTTATTTTCATTTCTTTTTTATATCACTATTAAATTTTTTAATCGATGATTTTTTTATTGTTATAAAATATTATTTATTATAATAAAATAATATATGTTTAAAACTTTAAAAAATTGCAATAATACTGAAGATTTTAGAAAACTTGCCAAAATGAGATTGCCTAGTCCTATTTTTCACTACATTGATGGGGCTGCAGATGATGAGGTAACCCTAAAAAGAAATACAGAAGCATATGAAAATTGCGACCTGATTCCTAATGTTTTAGCGGGTGTTGAAAATATCGATTTATCTGTAGAAGTAATGGGTAAAAAAATAGATTTACCAATATTTTGCTCTCCCACTGCTTTGCAGAGATTATTTCATCATGATGGAGAGTTAGCTGTGGGAAAAGCAGCTCAGAAATTTAATACTTTTTTTGGTGTATCATCTTTAGGTACATTTAGTTTAAAGGAGATATCAGAACATGTAAAAACACCTAAAATCTTTCAATTTTATTTTCACAAGGATAGGGGTTTAAATGATAGTATGGTAGAAAAATGCAAAGAAGCAAACTTTGATGCCATAGCATTGACAGTCGATACCATAACTGGGGGAAACAGAGAAAGAGATTTAAAAACGGGTTTTACTTCTCCTCCTAGGTTAACTTTATCAAGTTTATTTAGTTTTGCATTTCACCCAATGTGGGCGATTAACTATTTTACTCATAAAAAATTTGAATTGTCGCAACTTAAAGATTATATATCAGAAGGTAGTAATCTAGCTATTTCAGTAGGTGATTACTTTTCTTCCATGCTAGATCAAAATATGAATTGGGCAGATGCTGAAAAACTAAGATCAAAATGGGGAGGACATTTTTGTTTAAAAGGTATAATGAGTGTTGATGATGCGAAAAAAGCTGTGGATATTGGAGCAACTGCAATCATGGTTTCAAATCATGGTGGAAGACAATTAGATGGATCTAGATCTCCCTTTGATCAGCTATCGGAAATCGTTGATGCTGTAGGAGACAAGATAGATGTTATATGTGATGGAGGAATAAGAAGAGGCACGCATGTTTTAAAGGCACTTTCATTAGGTGCCAAAGCATGTTCGGGTGGTAGATTTTATCTTTATGCTCTCGCAGCAGCAGGGCAACCTGGTGTAGAAAAAGCCATAAACAATATGAGAACTGAAATAGAAAGAAATATGAAGCTTATGGGTTGTAAAAAGATTTCAGATCTATCTCTAAAGAATATTAAGTTTAGATAATTCAGTGATTGTATTTATTACAAGCACTTTTTGTTTTGAAAAACTCTAAACAGTATTTTTTAGTTATAGGTTTGCTTTTTATCTCATCATATATAAATTTAGTTAAAATTTTTATTTCGTTATCGTTGAGCAATCTAGCACCGCGTAAAACTAATTTGTCTATACTATCTATATATTCGCAATCTAAATCTTTTTTTGCAAAGCGAGAGAAGTAAGGCATATTAGTTCCTGGCCTACCACATTTAATGACTCTCAATAAATCTTTGTGGGATAAGTCTGTAGACCTTAAAGAGGCAGCAGATCCGCCATGTGAGTTGCCTCCATCAGCATGCCAGAAATGACAACTACTACAATTAGCTTTTTTATAGATAGCAATTCCTTTTTTAAAAAAAGTAATTGAGTCTTTTTGGTTAGAACTAAAAGAAGAGTTAATGATAAAAAAAAAGTATAATGTGTTCAATAAAAACAAAAAAAGAAAACTTTTTAGATTATATTTTATAAAGAGTAGTAAAACCATAGAATAATTATATATAATGTCATTATGAATATTCAACCCGATTATGACCAAATAGAAATCTTATTAGACAAGTTAATTAATTTTAAAATAAATGATTACGATAAACTTAGAAATTATGTTTACTATGAAAAAAATCGCTTCAAAAATATTTCGGGTTTATCAGCTTTTATAAGTAGAGGCTTTTTGAGGGAAAAAACACTCTTAAAAAGGGTAATAAGGTCAGGAAATAAAAATGAAAAGTTTATTCAAGAAATTTTTTGGAGAGTTTATTGGCAAGGATGGTTAGAAAGCTATGTCAATATCTGGGAAAAATATAAAAAAGATATTAGTTTAATAGAAAATAATAAGTTAAATAAAATTCCTAACTATCAAGATGCAATAAACGGCAATACTTCTATTCAGCCTTTCGATGAATGGGTAAAAATACTTAAAAATGATGGCTATTTGCATAATCATGAAAGAATGTGGTTTTCTAGTATTTGGATACACTATCTAGAAATTCCTTGGCAACTTGGATGCAAGTTTTTTTATGAAAACTTACTTGATGCTGATGTAGCTTCTAACTTACTTTCATGGCGTTGGGTCGCTGGTTTACAAACATATGGAAAAAAGTATATTGCAACAGAGTCTAATATAAATAAGTATACTTATAACCGTTATTTAGGATTTAAGTTACCAAAAGTTAAAGATATTGTTATTAAAAATGAAGATAAAATTATAAATAGCATAACTGCTTCAAAATTAGAGAAAAAATATCAGAACTGTGCTTTTTTGATAATGGAAAATGATCTTAACCTAGATTTATTTAATAAATTAAAGTGTAAAATTGATTTTTTTATTATAATTAAATTTAACTTAGGTTTTGTTCAAAAAAGTGAAAATGTAGTGAAGTTTCAAAAAAATTTATTCAAAGAGTTTATAAAAAAAGAAATTGATAAAAAAATTAAATATATTGTATTTGAATTACCAAATGAAAACTCTGCAATTTATTCTTTTATAAAAAAAAATAATATTGCTAATTTATTATATAATTATACCAGAGTAGGCTATGAAAAAGATATACTTGATAAATTATTATTTAAACTAAAAGATGATATATTAATTCATAATATTTTAGATGATTTTTATTATGAGTCTTGGCAATTTTGCAAAAAGGGGTTTTTTAAGTTTAAAGAAAAAATTCCAATATTATTAAGCAAATTAAATTAGTTTTTAGGAAAACCAAATTTTTGTATATGATCTATGACCGCATAATCTGCTTGCAACCAATCTAAACTTTTTAAATGTTTCACATTAACTATTTTATATTCATCATGAACATTTAAATTAAAATTTAGACTATCTATATAAGAAATATAAAAACTAATATCCACTTTGTAGTCAACATAATTATGTGATGTTTTAAAATATTTTTTTAAATTTTTAACTTTTAGTTCTAATTCTTCCATTAATTCCCTTTTTAATGAAAAAACTTCAGTTTCATTTCTTTTAACTTTTCCTCCAGGAAATTCATACTTTAATGATATTTGAGGTTTTTTTTTTGCATAAGGCCTTTTGAATGCTAAAACTTTTTTATCATATATTAAAATTGCTGCTACTACCTTCATTCGTTAATGCCTTTTTTATATCCTGACTTGAGGGACTTTGATAAACTGACAGTTCAAAAATTTCTATTGAAGCTAATATATGATCGAAAATATCAGATTGAATGTTTTCATACTCATGCCAATCTGTTGTAGCAGTAAAGGCATAAATTTCTAATGGCAGTCCAAATTGATTAAGAGGTCGTTGTCTTACCATTAAGGTCATGTCTTTATTGATATATTTATTACTTTCTAAATATTTTTTAATGTAAGCTCTAAAACATCCAATATTTGTTAATTTCCTTGTTGTATTTTTTTTAGGGTTGATATTTTCCTTCGATATTTGATTTTCTTTTTCTTGTATATATTTGTTAATTAATTTTAAAGAAGAAATTTTTTTTAAAAGTTGATCATTTAGAAACTTTATTGAAGAAACTTTTATTATGATATTTCTTTTAATTCTTCGTCCACCACTTTCTTGCATATTACGCCAATTTTTAAAGGTCAGTTCTAAAAATTTAGCAGTAGGAAAAGTAGTTACGGAGTTATCCCAAGCTTTCACCTTAACTCTATGTAGACCAACTTCTAAAACTTCGCCATCAATATCAAGATTCTTTAATTCTATCCAATCTCCTTCTTTAATTAGATTACCAGAGTATACCTGAATGCTAGCTACTAATCCTAATATAGTATCCTTAAAAACTAATAATAAAATTGCACCTAATGCACCTATTCCTGATAAAATCCCCCAGGGTGAGGTATTTAGAAGATAACAAATTGCTAATACAATACTTACAATTGCTATTATTAACTTTATTAATTGCAAATAGGTGTTTATTGGATAACGAATGAAGAATAAACTACTTTTGAATGAAAGGTTTATTGCTGATAAAAACTTATTAATTAATATAGGCGCATAAATAATAATTATAAATCCCGCTACTCTTTGTAATAATAAAAGAGTCTTTCCTATATTTTCATATTGAGCAATATCTATATTTTTTAAAGAAAAAAGTATAATCAGAGGAGGAAATATAAAACTTGTAGAATAAAAAAACTTTACATTAATTAAATTAGAAAAAATTTTTTTATTTTTTTTATTTAGTACTTTTCTTATTTTAGGCAGTATAAGTTTAATAAATACAAATGGAGCACTCACTGATAAGAAAAAGACTATTAATAAATTCAAATAATTAATAAAAAAATGTGTCATTCTATCCTTTTTTAATATTAAAATTTAACTGGTGGGCGATACTGGGATTGAACCAGTGACCCCCACGATGTCAACGTGGTGCTCTCCCTCTGAGCTAATCGCCCCAAGAATAAGTTATCACATTTGTATAACTATACAAATTAAATAAATATTGAATTTTTGAGAATAATTACTATTATCAAAAAAATGAAAACAATTTTATTTAATCTTATTTTTATAGTTTTTATACAATCCTACTGTTCTGCAGAGTCAAAAGTTGTAAATATATTCTCAGCAAGACAAGAGATTTTAATGCGCGAATTAATTGATGGTTTTGAAAAAAAAGAAAAAATAAAAGTAAATATTATAGCTTCTAAAGCAAACCAACTAATAAAAAAAATAGAGATGGAAGGTGAATATACTGATGCTGATATTCTTCTTACAGTTGATGTAGCAAGGCTCATAGCAGCAAAAAATAAGGGGCTTTTTAAAAAAATAAACAGTAGTACTTTAAAAAATCAAATTCCATCAATTTACAGAGATAAAGATGATCAATGGTTTGGAATGAGTTTAAGAGCTAGAATTTTTATATATCATGAAGAAAGAGTAACTGAAAAAGAATTAGGGGGTTACTTGAATTTAATGCAAAGTAACTGGAAATCTAGGTTGTTGGTAAGATCATCAAATAATGTATATAATCAGTCTCTCATATCAGCAATGATTCATAATTATGGAAAAGAAACAACTAGAAAGTTTTTAAGAAAATTTACAAATAATTTTGCGAGAAACCCTTCAGGTGGTGATAGAGACCAGATTAGGGCAGTTGTAGCAGGTGAAGGAGATTTAGCTTTAGTAAACAGCTATTATTTTATTAAAATGAGAAAAAATGATAATGAAAATAAGTTGAAGAAATTAAAGGTTCATTTTCCTTATGACGAAAAAATGAAAACTCATATAAATATAAGCGGAGCAGGAGTCATAAAGTATTCCAAGAATACTAAAAATGCTATTAAGTTTTTAGAATTTTTAATTAGTGATGAAGCTCAAAAGATTTATGCAGAAAAAAACTATGAGTATCCTATAAAAGATAATTTGAATATAAGCAATTTCTTTAAAGAATATTCAATACAAAAAAAAGATACTTTAGACCTCAATTTAATAGCTGATAATAATAAAGAAGCACTAATTATGATGGGAGAATCTGGATGGAGATAGAAAATTTAGAAAAACTTTACATGGTCAGAAGTAACATTTTCCTCCTTATTTAGAATTACTCCGTACATGTATATACCCTCAAGAACGCGTTGAACATAATTTCTAGTTTCACTAATTGGAATCAACTCAATCCAAGTTACCTGATCAATTTCATTTTTTCTAGGATCTCCATATGTTTTAAGCCACCTTTTTACTCTATTGGGTCCAGCATTATAGGATGCAAGAGCTAAAACATATGATCCATTAAATTTATTAAGCATCTCTTTAAAATAAAAAGTCCCTAGTTTGATATTATAAGAAGGATTAGACGTTAAATTTTTTCTAATATATTTATGATTTATTTTTTTTGCTGTAATTCTTGCTGTTCTTGGCATTAGTTGCATTAATCCTCTAGCACCTGCTCTGCTAATAGCACTTATTTCAAAAGCACTTTCTTGTCTAGTTATTGCTAAAGCAACATTTAAAGGAATATAACTATCTTTTTTATAAGTTTCTAAAAGTTTTTTATTAGGAAGAGGGAAATTAAGGCTAGGAAGATAGATATTTTTGTAAATTGCTTTTCTTCCAGTATAAATAGCCAAAGAGGTTTTATTTATCTGATTAAGAAACTTTATTAATAAGATTGTATCTTTTGTATTTTCTAAATCTCTTATTATTTGTCTGGTAAATATTTTAAATAGTTTTTTATTATTAGCTTGTTTCAAAATTATTAATGCTTCAATTAAAGGATTTTTTAGAAAAATATTAATATCATTTTCTGATATATTTTGATTTATGTCTGGTATAAAAAATTTTTCTCCATTCTTTTTTATTGCTAATTGACCATAAAAAGTAGACGGAAAGGCTGCAGCCCTATCATACCATAGACTAGCAGCATTAGAGTCTCCAGCTATTTCGGCAGATTTCCCGGCCCAAAATGATGACCTAGCCTTTGATATTGGAGTTCTTACATTTTCAAACATTTTTGTAAAATTTTCATATGCCGTTTTGGGATCTTTTTCAAAGGTAAGTGACAGCCAACCGGCTAACCAACTAGATTTATATGAAAAAATATTTGTATTATCATTGTAGTTTTTTAACAAATTTATAGAAGATTTATAATTTTTATAACTCATTTGCTTTCTAGAATGGTAATTTACCTCTCTCCACCATCTATCTGGCTTAGTTATTTTTCCTTGATAGCTTAAAAGAAGTTCAAAAGAGCTTTTTTCTAATTTTGCTCTTCTTCTCCACTTTACTCGTTCGTAAATTAAGCTTTCACTTAATAAATATTTTTTAGGAACTTTTCTTATTGCATTATCAACATTTCCTCTTCTTCTAGAAAGGTTTATTTTTGCTGTAGAAAATAATTTTATATCATTATCTACTCGTTTTAATTGGCGCCGTGCACTTCCCCATGACCTTTTCCAAATAAGTTCTTCCATTCTATGATTATGAGAGTCTTTAGATATTTTATTTTTAAATTTACTCATAATGTATTTTTCTTCAGAATATGAAAAAGTATGTTCTTTCCAGGCTTCATTTAATAACCAATATCCTTCATTTTGGAAGTTATTTTTTATGAGCATTTCTGCTAATTTAATTTTACCTATGCCGGATTTAGGAGGATTATCTTGAAACCATAGCATTTCAACTTTATCGTTGCTTATACTTATTTTTGCTTCAATTTTTTCTTTTATTTTGTTTTGTTGTGGCCAATTTTTATTTTCTAAATAAAATTTTTTCAGCGTTTCTATGTTTGTTAATCCATCTCTAGCTACAAGCCATCTCCATTTTATTATTTTTTTTGCTACTTTGTTATTGATTTTTTTGGAAGAAATCAGTGATCTTTTCCATTTAGTCTTATCTCCTTCTTTAAGGGAAGCTTTAAATATTTCTAAATCATTTTTAGAGAGATATAAATTATCAAAGGATATTATATCGCTAGATTTAATATGAAAATGTAAAAAAAACGAAATTAGTATTACTAAATATTTAAAATATGACATAATATTTATTTTAAAATATAGGTTGAATGATGAATTATCAAGGATCTTATTGTGCACTTATAACTCCTTTTAAAAATGGTAGTGTAGACAGGGATAGTTTTAAAAATATTATAGAATGGCATATTAAAAATGGAACTAAGGGAATTATTCCTTGTGGGACAACTGGAGAGTCTCCGACTCTTAGTCATGAAGAACATAAATTAGTAGTTGAACTTGCTATTGAGTATTCAGAGAATAAATTAAGTGTTATAGCAGGTACAGGATCAAACTCAACAAAAGAAGCAGTTTCTTTTACAAAGCATGCTAAGCTAGCAGGAGCAGATAGTGCTTTAGTGGTAGTCCCTTATTACAATAAACCCAGTCAATCAGGTTTGAAAGAGCATTATCTTAAAATAGCTGACTCAGTAGACCTTCCTATATTTATTTACAATATACCGGGAAGAAGTGTAGTTGATATGAATGACGAAACTATAATTGAATTGTCTTCACATGATAATATTATTGGAATTAAAGATGCCACTAATGATTTAACTCGGCCTTTAAAACTAAAAAACAGTATTACCCATAAAAAATTTTTTCAGTTATCAGGAGAAGATGGTACACAAATGGCTTATTTAGCTAATGGAGGAGATGGAGTAATTTCGGTAACCGCAAATGTAGCCCCTAAATTAGTATCCTCTATGCATGACGAATGGTTTAAAGGAAATTATAAAGAGGCTATGAGTATTAATGAAAAACTTTCAAATATTAATAATTTATTATTTATAGAGTCTAATCCTTGTCCTGTAAAATATGCTGCTCATTTGCTAGGGATGTGTGAGTATGAAATTAGATTACCTCTTGTAAAAATTAACAAAGTCAACGAAATCAAAATAAAAGAAGAAATAAAAAATTTATCTTTATCATTTTCGTAAGTGAATGAATATAATTGCCAAAAACAAAAAAGCTTTTTATGAGTATTTCATAAATGACACTTTAGAAGCAGGTATTGTTTTAAATGGTGACGAAGTAAAGTCACTAAGGCAAGGTAAGGTAAGCATTAATGAAGCCTTTGCAGAAACTGAAAATGGTGAACTTTGGTTAATCAATGCTAATATTTCGTCTTATAAAAATGCAGCAAAAGTCTATATTAGTGATGAAAAAAGAAAAAGAAAGTTATTATTAAAAAAAAAAGATATTAGTACTTTTCAAGGCAAGGTAGAGAGAGAGGGTTATACTATAGTTCCTATAAAAATTTATTTTAATAAAAAAGGTATTGCAAAAGTGGAGATAGCAGTTGCAAAAGGAAAAAAACTATATGATAAAAGGGAAGATAAAAAACAAAAAGATTGGAATAAGCAAAAACAAAGATTGCTTAGAAATTTTAAATAGAATTTAGAAAGGAAAAAAAGTATGATTAAATATTTATTAACATTTATTTTTATATTTATTAACAGTATGAGTTTTTCTAGTAATTTATATGACTTTACTTTTACCTCAATTGAAGGAAAAAAACTTGAATTAAAATCATTCAAAAATAAAGTACTTTTAATTGTAAATACTGCATCAATGTGTGGCTTTACGAAACAATATTCGGGTTTAGAAAAAGTTTATCAGGATTATAAAGATAAAGGTTTAGTAGTAATAGGTATGCCTTCAAATAGTTTTAAACAAGAATATGTTGAGGAAGAAAAAGTTAAAGACTTTTGTGAGACAAAATTTAATATAACCTTTCCTATGACAAAAATAGTTCAAGTTACAGGTGAAGAAAAGCATGAATTTTATAAATGGCTAGAAAATAATTATGGTGTTAAACCTAAATGGAATTTTTTTAAATTTATTTTTAATAAAAAGGGGGAATTTTTAGACTCATTTTCATCAATTACAAGGCCAAATAGTGATAGAATTTTAGATATTTTAAATGCCGAGTTTGACAGTTAACCAATGAGAACATTATTTTATACAATCCTAACGACGATAGGTTTGTGTCTCTCAGCGGTAATTTTAGTTCCATCTTTTTTTGATTTAAATAATTATAAAACTAAACTATATAAATTAGTAGAAAGTCAAACTGGTTACAACCTTGAAATAAAAGGACCTGTCAAAATTTCAATTTTCCCAAAGCTAAGTTTTAATGCTGATGATATTACTTTAATAAATAGAAAAGAAGTACTGTTTAAAGCAAATAAAATAAATATTTATCCTTCTATTTATTCCTTGCTAAGAGGCAATATTGCTTTTAACGGTATCAGGCTAGAATCTGCAGAAATTTTTATTAAAAAATATAAAAATAAAACTTATAATTGGAACACAAAAAAAATAGCCAATAAAACTAGAGAAGAAAAATCCCTTGATGATAAAAAAAGTACTATCGACAAAAAAAATAATAATTTTTTAATTGTAAGGAATTTATATTTATCTAACTCGGCTATAGAATATCAAGATGTAAATGTAAAACATAATTTAGAGAAAATAACTATAAACTTTAGACAAAACTCTAACAAAAATTTCCAATTTGATGGAGGTTTTTATTTAAATGATAAAGAACATATTTTTAAGTATAAAGCTCAAATATCAAAAATGAATGTTAATATAAAAGGAAAATTAAACTCAGAATATTACAACTTTGAAAACTCTGGTGAATATAATATTGATTTAAACAAAGGGGATTTATCTATTAATGGATATTTAAAAAATCTAAAATCTTTAACTAAAATAGATGATCTTAAAATTAATGAGTTGTATTTAAGTTCTAAACTAAGTTTTAAGAAGAATAGCATAGACTTTAATGATTTAAAAATAACAGCTGATGATAATAATATATATGGAAATGCTAATGTCGAAATTAATAATAAAAAAAGTAATGTTACATCATTTCTTAACTCAGATTATATTAATTTAAATAAAATTTATTCATCAAAAAGTAATACTAAAAATGTTTCTGGAGTTATAGAAAATGAGGAGAAAGATAATAATAAAAAAGAAAAAATTATAAATAAAAATATTTTTGAAGTTTTAAAAAATATAGACATTACCTCAATATTAAGCGCAAAAGAAATTTTTTATAAAAATATAAACCTTGAAAACACCCAATTGAAAGTTAATAAAAAAAATAACATAGAAATTAATCTTAAAGCCAATAATTTTTTTAAATCAAAACTAGCAAGCAAATTTATTCTAAATAAAAAAATGGAATATTCTTTTAGTAATACTTTAAATGGGTTCAGTCTTTTAGAGCTTAATAATTTTTATAAGGTAAATTTAGTTCATGGTTATTTAGACTTAGAGTCTAACTTAAAAGGTGTAATAAAGAATAGTAATAAACTTTTTCCATTTAGAGAAGTTCTAGTAAACTCAAATGGTGTTTCTAGTCTAAAGGCTGAAGGGATAGTTATAAAAAATCTAAATCTAAATAACTTTAAAGAAAAAATTTCTAATTTAAGTAGCATAAGTCAAATCACAGAATTAAAAAAGTCGGTTTTTAAAGGTGATACAAAATTAGGCAATCAGGAAATTAAGCTTTTACATAAAAAAGAAACTCTTAATTTACCACTAACGAAGTTAAATGTTGATGATGAAATTATTGGTATATCTGGTAAATACAATATTAATAATAAAAATATAGAACTTGTGTCAAACTTTGATAGTAAAAATAGTTTTCTTTCATTATTTAGCATTAAAACTAAAGGTAAAATTTCAGATCCAACAAATACTATATCTTTTGATGAAAAGGCTGTTTCTGGTGTAATAAAAAAACTTGCAGAAAAAAAGTTAAAAAAATCATTAGAAAAGAAATTGGAAAAAAAATTTGATAATTTAATTGATAATTTATTAGAGGAATTGTGATTATAGAGCTATACACTGCGGCTACCCCAAACGGTTATAAAGTTTCTATAGCTTTAGAAGAGTTACAACTAAAATATAAAGTAAAAAAAATAGAACTATCTAAAGGCACACAGAGAGAGGATTGGTTCTTAAGATTAAATCCTAATGGCAGAATACCTGTTCTTAAGCACGGGGAGGAAGTAATTTTTGATAGTGGAGCCATTCTATACTATCTAGCTAATAAATATAATAAGTTGATACCTAATTCTGAGATAGAAAGAATTAAAGTTATTCAATGGTTAATGTTTCAAATGTCGGGTATTGGTCCGATGCAAGGACAAGCAAACGTTTTTTATCGTTATTTAGATGAAAAAATTCCAATAGCAATATCTAGATATCAAAATGAATGCAGAAGACTTTATGAAGTTTTAGATAAGCAGTTAGAGGGGCGAAAGTGGATATGTGATGATTATTCCATAGCAGATATAGCAAATTGGTGCTGGGTTAGAGTATACTTTTGGGCAGGTATTAATTTAGATGGATTGGATAACTTAAAGAGATGGATGAATAAGATGGAAAATAGGCCAGCCTGTATTAGAGGTGTTGATGTACCTAAAAGAGATACTTCAAAAAAACTAGTGAAAAATGTAAAAAAAATTATTCAAACTTAGTTTATAAGGTTTGAATAAAAATCATTACCCTTATTATCAATTATTAAAAAAGCAGGAAAATTAATTACCTTAATTTTCCATATTGCTTCCATGCCAAGTTCAGGATAATCAATGCACTTTACATCCTTAATATTATTTGCAGCTAATACCGCACCTGGACCTCCTATAGAGCCTAAATAAAACCCTGAATACTTTTTACAGCTTTCTCTTACTACAGAAGATCTATTTCCTTTAGCAAGCATAATAAGGCTTGCTCCCTCAGATTGAAACTTTTCAACAAAAGAGTCCATTCTACCTGCTGTTGTTGGTCCAAAGGATCCTGTATTGTAACCCTTAGGTGTTTTTGCTGGTCCAGCATAATATATTGGATGATTTAAAAAGTAATCAGGTAGTTTTTTTCCGTTATCTAATCTATTCTTTAACTTACTATGAGCAATATCTCTAGCTACTATCATTGTTCCAGATAAGGAAACCCTTGTCTTTATTTTGAGTTTAGATAATTCTTTAAGAGTTTCTTTTATAGGTTTATCTAAATCAATTTTAATCTCTTTTTTAGATAAAATATTAGTTTTTATTTTAGGTAGAAATCTTGCTGGATTTTTTTCTAATTTTTCTAAAAATACTCCTTTACTATTTATTTTAGCAAGGGCTTGTCTATCTGCTCCACAAGAAACACCAATACTAATAGGAAGACTTGCTCCGTGTCTCGGAAGTCTTATTACTCTTACGTCATGACAAAAGTATTTACCTCCAAATTGAGCACCAATTTTCAATTCAATCGTTTTTTTTAAAATGGATTTTTCCATTCCAGCATCTCTAAAAGCCAAACCTGATTTATTACCTTTTTTTGGCAATGTATCCAAAAAATGACTACTTGCTAACTTTAGTGTTTTAAGATTCATCTCAGCAGAAAGGCCACCTATTACAACAGCTAAATGATAAGGTGGGCAAGCGGAAGTTCCAATAGTCATTATTTTTTCCATTAAATAGTTTTCTAAATTTTTACTTTTGAGCAAAGAAGGAGTGCCTTGATAGAAAAAAGTCTTGTTTGCAGATCCTCCTCCCTTAGCAATAAAATAAAACTTATATTCATTACTATCTCCCTCATTCATTATTTCAATTTGTGCTGGTAAATTATTTTTTGTATTAATTTCTTCATACATACTAGTTGCAGACATTTGACTATACCTTAAATTATTATTTTTATAACATTTTAAAATTCCTTTAGATAAACTATCAATGTCCTTTCCATTTGTAAGAATTTGATTTCCTTTTTTTGCCAAAACAATTGCAGTTCCAGTATCTTGACACATAGGCAATATTCCTCCTGCAGCTACATTTGCATTTTTTAATAGCGTATGAGCGATATATTTATCATTATCTGAAGCGTTTTTGTCTTTTAGTATGTTTTGAAGTTTTTTCAAATGACTTGATCTAAGAAAATGTGAAATTTGAAAAAATGCTTTTTCAGCAAGCTTTTCTATTACTTTTTGATCTATAAACAAATAATTTCTATTTTTAATTTTAACATTTTCAAATTCTGCATTAGATACTTTTTCAAAGAAAACATTTTTGTCATTTACATGAAAAATATTTGAAAATTTATTTATATTTACCATTTCATTTTTTGTTTGGTTTTAAGTAAATAATATTGCTTTTATTTTCTAACCTTGCATTTTTTTTTTGCTGAATTTTTTTTATTTTTGACACAGGTTTTTTTGACCCAATTAAATCTAAATTTAAATTAAAAGAGACAGATGGATCAACAAAACTTATTAGAGAATCAAACATGATCTTTAATGTTTCTATTTTTCCTTTAAATTTAAGATCAATTAAAAAATAATTATCAAATACCTTAAGATTCCAAAATTCGTTTTCAATTACTATCATCATGTTATCAGGATAATCTTTAGATAGATAAGAGGGTAAAGTATTTTCTTTAAATTTAGTTGTAAATGTTATGTAAAAGTGATGACCGTCGGTAAGACCGTAATCAGCTGTTTTACTGAGAGCTTGTTTGACAACATTTAACAAATTGTCTCTTATCAAAGTATTATAATCTAAAAATTTTATTTTTTTACTCATAGTTATATTTTTTATGAAGGCTTCTGTTGCCAGGTGCCTTCAAACCCCGCCTAAAAAGCGTGAACAATTTAGGACTAATTCTGCATGGTATTTTTAACAGCTTAAGCTGCTAAAGCAACCCCACGACTATTGTCGTTTGCATTTATAATCTAGCCCTTTGCGGTGGAACCAAACCGAACGAAAGAATACGCCTTTCAACGCTTGTCGATCCTATTTCGCCCCCCTGTGTATTGGTGGAGGCGCCGGGTACCGCCCCCGGGTCCAATTCGCCTATTACTCGCATCATTTATCGTCATAGTTATAAAAAAATAACAATATCATTATAATTATTTATTTACAGCTTTAAAGTTTTAATTAAATATAAATTTAGGTTATGTTAATAAAGTAATAAAAAATGAAAACTCAAATGAAAAAAAAAAACACAGAAATAACAAATTTACGAAAAAAAAAGTATAAGACTTTAAGGCCAGTTTCAAGTGGCTTGGAAAGTATTCTCTACAGTCCTTTAAAAGCTTTAGATAAGGGATTTGTAAGGGTTGTAGATTATATGGGAACAGATGCGTCTGTAGTTCAAGCCGCAAGAGTTTCCTATGGTAAGGGTACAAAAAAAAAGTCAGAAGACGAAGGTTTAATAAGGTATCTTCTTAGACATAGACATACTACTCCATTTGAAATGTGTGAAATTAAACTTCATGTTAAGTTGCCTATATTCATAGCTAGACAGTGGATAAGACACAGAACAGCAAGTATTAATGAATATTCTGCAAGATATTCAATATTAGAAGATGAGTTTTACATTCCTAAAAAAAATCATTTAGCTCAACAATCATTAATAAATAAACAAGGACGTGGAAATGAAGTAGATGAGGATACTGCAAAAGAAATACTAAAAATTTTAAAAGAGGATTCTACTAGATGTTATGAAAACTATACTTGGATGCTAAATGAAAAAAATAGTAAGGAATATGAAAAAGAGCGAAACAGTTTATCAAGAGAGTTAGCGAGAATTAACCTTACTCTCAACACATACACACAATGGTATTGGAAAGTTGATTTGCATAATTTTATGCACTTTGTAAGCCTCAGAGCTGATAGCCATTCTCAATTTGAAATTAGAGAATATGGAAAGATACTTCTGAAAATTTTAAGTAAATGGACTCCACTAACATACAAGGCTTTTTTATCATATAGATTAAAATCTGCTGAACTTTCTATGGAAGCTATTGAGATTATTAGGAAGATGATTGCAGGCAAGAAAGTTACAAAAAGCAAATCTAATCTTTCTAATAGAGAATGGAAAGAGTTGGAGAGTTTATTATTTTAATTGCCAACTAATTTTTTTACTAAATCATCAAATGAATTTTTATTATCTTCTTCAGGATTTTTAAAAATTGGAAGTTTTGCTATTACTTCTGTATTAAATTGTTTAGCTAAATCTTCTACCTTATTTTCTCCAAATATATAGTACTTTTTACCTTGATCACACCTAAAAAAGCTCATATTTTCAACAATTCCTGTTATTGGTATATTAAACTTTAACATTAGATTTATACCTTTTTTCGTATCGGCTATAGCCAAGCTTTGAGAAGTTGTAACTATTAAGGACTCATCGATTTTTAATTTTTGTAGAATCGCTAAGTATGCATCGCCAGTTCCTGGAGGCAGATCTATTACCATATAATCTAAGTTTCCCCAATGCACTTCATCAATTAATTGAGAGAGAGCTCCTTGAACCATTGGACCTCTCCAAACAACTGGTTTTTCTTCATCTATAAGCAAACCTATAGACATAACTTTTAACCCATCAGAAGTGACAGGAATTATTTTTTTAGATGAATTTACATTAGGTTTTTCTGTCAGATTTAATAATTTTGGTATTGAGGGACCATAAATATCTGCATCCAATAGCCCAACTATAAAACCTTTTCTTTTTAGAGCCAATGCTAAGTTAACTGCTATGGTAGATTTCCCAACTCCTCCTTTGCAACTTGAAACAGTAATAATTTTTTTAAATTGCTTCTGTTTTTCTACAAAAGTTACAAATACTTCGTCAAATATACTCTTTTTAAGTAAGGTTTCTTCACATTCTCTTTTATAAACTTCTAAAAGCTTTGCATCTTCATAGTCTAAGGCTTTTAATGTTACAAATGCTTTGTTATCCTTTATTATAAAGTCTTCTACTAGAGGTTTTAGCTTATTACTAAAAGAATTAATAATAGTTTTAGTTAAATTTTGTTCTTTGTCTTTCATTTTAAATATTGAATAACATAATTTTAATATATATATATAAGTAATAAGTTTAATTAAATCAAATAAGGAAAAATATGCCTTGGGATAATAATAATGACGGGCCATGGAATAATAAAAATAATAATCCATGGGGTAATAACGGTAATAATAATTGGAAAGGAAAAAAAAGTGGAGATGATTTAGACAAACTTTTAGATAATTTTAAAAAAAAATTTTCTTCTTTTTTTTCTAAAGGGCCAAAAAGTTTTTTAATAGCCTTTTTAGTACTCATATTTTTATGGTTAATAAGTGGTTTTTACACTATAAGTCCAGAAGAGCAGGGGGTTGTTATGAGATTTGGAAAATATACTTCGATAAGTAGCCCCGGTTTAAATTATCATATACCTTCGCCTGTAGAAAAGGTAATCAAAGTTCCTGTTACAATAACTAGAAGCGTTGAAGTTGGTTTTAGGGGGCAATCAGGTAATAATTCTAGGAATGTTGATGAAGAAAGCTTAATGTTAACTGGTGACGAGAATATCGTTGATATAAATTTTGTTGTGCAATGGTTTGTCTCCGATGCGGCAAAGTACGTATTTAACATTCGAGACCCAGAAAAAAATGTTAAAGATAGTGCAGAAAGTGTGATGAGAGAAGTTATAGGAAAAACAAATATAGATTTTGCTTTAGCTGAAGGAAGGGATCAGGTTAGACAAGAAGCACAAGATTCCTTACAAAAAATTTTAGATGGAAATGAAAGTGGTATTACAGTTTCATCACTTTTACTTCAAAAATCAGATCCTCCTCCTGCTGTAATTGATGACTTTAAAGATGTGCAAAGAGCAAGAGCTGACCAAGAAAGATTAATTAATGAAGCGCAGGCATATGCTAACAGAATAGTTCCAGAGGCTAAAGGTGAGGCATCAAAGGTTAGGGAAAGCGCTGAAGCTTACAAGCAGGAAGTAATAGCCATAGCTGATGGAGCTTCTCAAAGATTTCTGTCAGTTTATAAAGAATATAAAGAAGCAAAAGATGTTACTAGAAGAAGAATTTACTTAGAAACTATGGAAAAAGTAATGCAAAATATGAATAAGGTTATTATAGATAATGATAATGGTTCAGGCGTTTTACCTTATCTACCTTTGCCCGAATTAAAAAAATCAACAAACCAGCAAAATAACTGAGGGAAATATGAGTAAAAAATATATGTTATTATTAGTACTAGTGATAAGTATCTTGATAGGTGCTTACAATACCTTATTTTTTGTTGAACAAAGAATTCAAGCTATTGTTCTTCAATTTGGAGAACCCATTAAAGTGATTAGAGAACCAGGGCTTAACTTAAAAATACCTTTCGCCCAAAACGTTATTAAATTTGATAAAAGGATCCTATTATTTGACAATAACGCAGAGGAAATTATAGCTGCAGATAAGAAGCGTCTAATAGTTGATGCTTTTGTAAGGTATAGCATTGTAGATCCCCTTAAATATTACCAAACAGTGAGGTTTGAAAATGCTCTAAATAATAGATTAGGTTCGGTTGTAAATAATAGTCTAAGAGCAGTTTTAGGAAGAGTGCCTTTGAGTGCAGTTATTTCTGACAGAAGAGAAGAATTAATGGTTGAAGTTACTGGTTTGGTTACTCAAAGAGCTAAGCAATTTGGTATTAAAATTCAAGAAGTAAGAATTAAAAAGGCTGACCTTCCTTCTGAAAACTCAGAAGCTATTTACAGAAGAATGCAAACAGAAAGACAGCAAGAAGCTGCACAAATTAGAGCAATTGGAGAAGAAAAGTCGAGGGTAATACAAGCAGAGGCAGAAAAAAATAAAACTGTTATTTTAGCTGAAGCCAAAAGAGATAGTGAGATTTTAAGAGGAGAAGGAGAGGCAGAAAAAAACAGAATTTTAGGAGAAGCGTTTGGTAAGGATCCAGAGTTTTTCTCTTTTTACAGAGCTATGCAGGCTTACAGTAAAGCTTTGACAGAGGGGGATACTACCATGGTGCTCTCTCCAAAAGGAGAATTTTTCGAATTTTTTAGAGATGCAGAAGGAAAAAATTAGCTTTGAATGATTGACTTTTTTGTAGCTTTAGGGTTAGTTTTTATTTTTGAAGGCATGATACTTTTTATTTCTCCTAAAAGGTTAAAACAATTGTTAAAGATGATAAATGATTTTTCAGAAAAAAAAATTAGACTTATAGGGCTATTTTCTATTACTATAGGGTTAATTGTTATTAGTATAATCCGATTATAAATAACGAACGTAGATAAAAATATGAGAATTTATATAAAAAATACAATACTTTATCTCTTTTTAATCATTATAATTTCTGTTAATCCTAGCTTACATGCCAAATCAATACCTGACTTTTCAGAATTAGCAGATGAACTTATTCCATCTGTAGTTAGTATTTCCGTAATGATTTCTCGCGACGTATCTACTAACAGGCCAATTGCACCACAATTTCCTCCTGGCTCACCTTTTGAAGACTTTTTTAAAGATTTTTTTGAAAGAAGAGGTGTACCAGCTCCGCAACCAAGGCAGAGAAGGAATGAGACTGCAGCAGGGTCAGGGTTCATTATAGACAAAGCTGGATTTATAGTTACAAATAATCATGTTGTTGCTAATTCAACTTCAATCACTGTAGTATTGCATGACGGAACATCCCTACAAGCTAAATTAATTGGTTCTGATAAAAAAACTGATTTAGCAATTTTAAAAGTCGAGACAGATTTAGAATTAACACCAGTAAATTGGGGCAACTCTGACAATGCTAAAGTAGGTAATTGGGCTTTAGCTATAGGCAATCCATTCGGATTAGCTACAACTGTTACTTTAGGAATAGTATCAGCAAAAGCTAGAGATATAAATGCTGGACCATTTGATGATTTTATTCAAACAGATGCTCCTATTAATAGGGGAAATTCAGGCGGACCACTTTTTAATTTAGATGGAGAAGTTATTGGTGTTAATACAGCTATTTATTCACCTTCTGGAGGAAGCGTTGGAATAGGATTTGCAATTCCATCTTCTTTAGCAGAAGGAGTAATTAATCAACTTATACAATACGGAAAAACAGTTAGAGGTTGGTTAGGTGTTAGAATACAAACAGTAACTCCTGATTTAGCAGAAAGTTTAGGGTTGGATAGGGCATATGGTGCATTAGTTGCTTCCACGATTCCAGATAGTCCGGCTCAAAAAGCTGGAATTAAGGCTGGTGACATAATACTTGAATTTAATGGTAATGAAGTAACTGAAATGAGAAGGTTGCCTAGACTTGTTGCAGAGGCAGATGTTAATAAAAATTCTAAATTAGTAGTGTGGAGAAATGAGAAAAAAGTGACTAAGAATGTTTTAATAGCAGAACTCAAAGAAGAAAAGGTTGCAAGTAAAAAAGTAGAGGATAAGAAACAAATTGCTGACGAAGGTGAGATTAAGGAATTAGGAATTAAACTTGTTTCTTTGACAGAAAACATAAGAATCAGACAAAACATTCCCGAAGATGTTTATGGACTTTTGATTGTTAATGTAGAACAAAATTCTGAAGCTGAAAGAAAAGGCATAAGACCTGGTGATATACTACAGGAAATTAACCAAACACCTGTAAATAAAATAAATGATTTAAAGCAAATTATAAAAAAGTCGGTAAATAAGAAGGGTGTTTTGTTATTAATTAATAGGCAAGGGAATATTATTTTTACAGCACTAAAAGTAAAAAATTAAATTGTTATATCTCTGTCGCTGTAACCTTGAAAATATAAAATACTTTTAAAATTATAATTAGCCAAAACATCAGCTGCTTTTTTTACTTTTGGAAATCCATTCCACGCTATCCCTAGACTAGCATATTTTATCATATCTATATCATTTTGCCCATCTCCCACAGCAATTGTCTGAAATTTTTTTGCATTAAGTTTTTTTATTCTTTTTTTAAAATAATTAAGTTTGCCTTTGCCATCTACTATATCACCTTTTAAACTTCCAGTAAGTACACCATTATCAGAAATAGGTATATTGCTTATAATTTCTTTAAAACCTATCTTTTTACCAATAATATTAGCAAAAATTTCATATCCTCCTGAAATAAGCATAGTGTGGCAACCATTTTTATTTAAAGTTTTTATTACAACATCCACATCTTTTGTGAGTTTTATGTATTTAGCAGTTTGTTTTATTTGGTTAATTGAAATACCTTTTAATATTTTAGTTCTTTGAATAATTGAATTGCTATAGTTAATACCTCCACTCATTGCTTTTTTTGTTAAGACTGCAATTTTGTTATTATTCAATATTTTCTCTCCGATTAAATCAATAGTTTCAATATTGATTACTGTTTTATCCATATCACAAGCAATAACTTTTTTCCTTCTATACTTATTCTTCTGAATACATATATCTGAGCCTCTAGATAAATGAGACTTACAGGCTAATTTCATTTCCTTAAATG
Organism: Candidatus Pelagibacterales bacterium; assembly: GCA_002732015.1. GTDB lineage: Bacteria > Pseudomonadota > Alphaproteobacteria > TMED109 > TMED109 > JAYYAX01. The sequence continues at coordinate 781 of PCCU01000007.1, read as the reverse complement.
TAATTAAATCAACTTTAAAAAAAAAATCCTTTACAAACTTCGAAAGTTTAGTGGTTTTAAAAATTTTAATATTATATTTTTTAATTAAATTAGATATATAATTATTATCGGAGGAATAACAAAGTTGATTAATAGATACCAATGTAATTACTGCAGTAAATTTTTTTTCATTCATAATTATTATTTATACTTTTAAAAGATAATGGAAAGCAAATTATATAAAAAAAAAACCATAATTTTACTTGGGGGACCTACAGCATCTGGAAAGTCAGACCTTGCTTTAAAATTAGCTAAATTAATAGATGGTGAAATAATAAATGCTGATAGTATGCAAGTTTACAAAAATTTTCCTATATTAACTTCACAACCTTCCAAATCTATACAAAATTCTGTGAAGCATCATATGTATGGATATTTTGACACTAACAAAAATTATAATGGTTCAATTTGGCTAAAACATTCAATAAAAAAAATAAAAAAAATTCTTTTAGATAAGAAAACTCCTATTTTAGTAGGAGGTACAGGTCTTTATTTAGAGTTTGTTAGTAAAGGAATTAGTTATATTCCTCATATAACCAAAATTACAAAAAAAAAGGTGGAAAGATTACTAATACAAAAAGGTTTGAAAAATGTATATGATTTTTTGAGTGATATTGATCCTCACTATGCAAAAAAAATAAATTCTAATGATAAATTAAGAATAATTAGAGCTCTTGAAGTTTTTTATGAAACAAAAAAAAACCTTTCTTACTTTCATAAAAAAAGAATAGAAAATAATAGA
>PCCU01000006.1 GCA_002732015.1 Candidatus Pelagibacterales bacterium | reverse complement strand
AGGTGCAGGAATAGTAGCTGATAGCAACCCTGAAAAAGAATATCAGGAGACTATTAACAAAGCAAAAGCATTATTTAAAGCAGCTGAAGATGCAATGGAGAAAGAAATATAAATGTTTTTACTAATAGATAACTATGACAGCTTTACTTGGAATGTATACCATAGCATAGCAAGACAAGGAGCGAAAGTTATTGTTAGTAGAAATGATAAATTAAATCTTGAAAAAATATCTCAAGATAATTTAAAAGGTATAATATTTTCTCCCGGACCAGGTCATCCAAAAGATTCTTCTTGTATGCTAAAAATAATTGATAAATTTAAAATAAAAGTTCCTTTATTGGGAATATGTCTTGGCCATCAAGCCTTAGCTTTATCATTTGGAGCTAATATAAAAAAAATGAAAAAAGTAATGCATGGAAAAACAGATAATGTAATAATTATTAAAAGAAACGAATTATTTAAAAACTTTCCTAATAATTTTTTAGCAACTAGATATCATTCATTAGAAGTAGTAAGAAAAAACATGCCAAAAAATATAGAAGTTTTAGCAATTTCTAAAAATAAAACAATAATGGCATTGAAAATTAAAAAATGTAATATTTATGGAGTGCAATTTCATCCTGAGAGCATTGCATCACAATATGGAGATACTTTATTTAAAAACTTTATAGAATTATGTCAATATAGAAAATAATATGCTTATATCTAACATTTTATATAAACTTTCTAATAAAGTTAATCTTACTTCAAAAGAAGCTCGCTATACATTTACGCAGATAATTTCTGGCAAGCTTTCTGAAATACAAACCGCTTCTTTATTAATGGGTTTAGCTACAAAAGGGGAAACAATAAAAGAAATTTTTGAAGCCTCAAAAGTATTAAGAAGAAAATCTAGAAAAATAAATGGCGGAAAAAATATACTAGATACTTGCGGCACTGGAGGAGATGGCAAAGAAACTCTTAACATTTCAACTGCAACTGCAATTTTGGCCTCTGCATGCGGTATAAAAGTAGCAAAACATGGGAATAGAGCGGTTTCATCTAAATCAGGTTCTTCTGATGTTTTACATGAACTAGGAGTAAATATTACTGCAGATTTAAAAAACGTAAAAAAATGTCTAAATAAAATTAATATTTGTTTTCTAATGGCCCCTCTGTATCATTCTGCAATGAAAAATGTTGCTAATGTTAGAAATAATATGAAAATTAAAACTATCTTTAATGTTCTCGGCCCTTTATTAAATCCTGCTAATGCTAATATGCAGCTTATAGGAGTATATGACAAAAAGCTACTCCTTCCTATTGCAGAATGCATAAAAAAACTAGGAATAAAAAAAGCCTGGGTAGTTTGTGGAGAAAATGGAGTTGATGAGATTATACTATCAGGGAAGACTTTTGTAGTTGAGTTAAATAATAATAAATTGAATAAATTTGTTATTCACCCTGAAAAAATTGGATTAAAAAAATCTACATTAAATAAAATTAAAGGAAAAGATGTAAAGTTTAATGCTAAGGAAATTTTAAACCTATTTAAAAATAAAAATGCTAATCCCTTTTTTAAAGATATAGTATTACTTAATACTTCTGCATGTTTAGTAATTGCAGATAAAGCAAAAAATTTAAAAGAGGGTTTAATGATTGCTAATAAAAATTTGATAAACGGCAAAGCTTTAGATCAACTTAATAAATTAATAAGTATTAGTAATGAATAATATTCTAGATCAAATATGTATTTATAAAAAAGAATTAGTAGAAATACAAAGAAAAAAAGTTACAGAAAAAGAGTTACAAATAATAATAGACGACACAGAAAAACCAAGAGATTTTAAAAAAAAAATAGACACTAATTATGAAAGTGAAAATTTGTCTATTATAGCTGAAATTAAGAGAGCAAGTCCGTCAAAAGGAATAATATCTAAGGACTTTAATCCTGCTGAAATTGCCAAAGCATACACAACAGGAAATGCAACATGCATATCAGTTTTGACAGACTCCAAGTATTTTCAAGGCAGTTCAAATGATCTAAAAATTGTAAAAGCAAATTCAATACTACCAATTTTAAGAAAAGACTTTATTGTTAATGAATATCAAATACTAGAAAGTAGAGCGATAGGAGCAGATTGCATTTTGCTGATAGATGGTGTAGTAAGCACAGAAAAAATGATGACTTATATTAATTTAGCTCATCAATTAGATATGGATGTATTAATAGAGACTCATAACTATGAAGAATTAATATATTGGCTAAAAACTAAGAATGTTTTAATAGGTATAAATAATAGAAATTTAAAAAACATGAAAGTTAATATTGATCATAGCGTTCAACTAACAAGTAAGTTAGATGAAAAAAAAAATATAATTTGTGAAAGTGGAATAAACAGCATGAAAGATATAAGTTATTTAATTAATAATAACTTTAAAACTTTTTTAATAGGAGAATTTTTAATGAAATCAAAGGAACCTGATAAGTTAATCAACAATATTTTAAATTTAAAAAAATGAAATCATCACATTTTGATAATAAAGGATCGGCAAGAATGATTGATGTTTCTTCAAAAAAAATATCAAAAAGAATAGCCATTGCATGTAGTAAGATATTTATGAAAAAAAATACTTTCGACATGATAAAAAATGGAAGTCATAAAAAAGGTGATGTTTTAGCAATAGCAAGAATTGCGGCTATAATGTCAGTTAAAAAAACTCATGATTTAATACCATTGTGTCATCCAATAAATGTAGAAGCAGTAGAAATAAATTTTAAATTAAACAGAAAAGATTTCTCTGTAGAGTCCTTAGTCACTTGCAAAACCACTAATAAAACTGGAATTGAAATGGAAGCATTAACTGCTTCTTCTGTTGCTGCATTAACTATTTATGATATGTGTAAGTCTGTGGATAAGAGCATGAAAATTGACTCTATTATGCTTACACACAAAAGTGGTGGTAGAACTGGAACTTATAATAAAAAATGATTTCAGTAAAACAAGCATTATCAGTCATAAGGAAATTAAAATATAATATAGGTACAGAGTATATTATTCCTGAAAAAGCTCTAGGCAGAATTGCGTCAGAAAATATTATTTCGAAAACTGACAACCCTCCTTTTAATATGTCTGCTATGGATGGATATGCAGTTTGTAACAAATCTAGTAATAATACATACAAAGTTGTGGATGAAATTTTTGCGGGAAATAAGTCAAATAGAAGAGTTTTTAAAAATGAGGCAGTGAGAGTATATACGGGAAGCAAACTGCCTGTTAATACTAGAACTGTAATTATTCAAGAAAATACAAAAGTAATAAATAATAACTTTATTTTACTTAAAAATAATAACCTTAAAAAAGGAGAATATATAAGGAAAAAAGGATTAGACTTTGAAAAAAACAAAACTGTAGTTAAAAAAGGAAAAATACTTAGCGCAAGAGATATAGCATTAATAATTTCTGCAAATTGTAAAAGAATAAAAGTTTATAAAAAACCAAAAATCTCCATATTGTCTACAGGCAACGAATTATTGCTAACTAAAAAAAAACAAAAAGATAGTAATATTTATGCTTCGTCACTCTACATGTTAGAAGCACTAATTAATTTATCATATTCAGAGTGTAACTATAAAACAATAGTAAAGGATGAAAAGAATAAAATAAAAAAAGAGATAAAAAAAGCGATAAAATCCGATATTATTATTACAACTGGCGGTGTATCAGAAGGAAAAAAAGATTTGATAAGGTCATGCTTAATTGAACTAGGGTATAAAGAAAAATTTTGGAAAATAATGATGAGACCAGGAAAGCCGTTATTATTTGGAACATTTAAAAATAAACCTATATTTTCCTTACCTGGAAATCCCGTATCAACATATGTTTGTTTTTTTATTTTTGTTTTACCTTTTTTAAAAAAATTATTGAGATTAAATACTATTTCTGATAATAAAAAAGCTAAACTAATAAATAGCATACCCTCTATAAGTAAAAGAGAGTCTTATTTGCGAGGCTTTTATTTTAAATATAAAAATGAATATCTAGTAAAGTGCTTATCTGATCAAGATAGTTCGTTATTAAAGATGTTAGCTATATCTAATTGTCTTATAAAAATTCCTGCTAAAAGCATTAAATATTCAAAAAATAAGCTCGTAGAAATAATATCCTTACCAAACTTATTTTAATTATACCTTGACAGAAAACTAGAACTAAAGTAGAACAAATAATTATGTTAACTGCTAAACAATTAAAACTTTTAGAGTATTTAAAACAATCTTTTAAAGAAAATAGCGTCTCACCATCATTTGAAGAAATGAAACTAGCTTTAGGTTTAAAATCAAAATCAGGAATACACAGATTGATTACAGCTTTAGAAGAAAGAGGATTTATTAAAAGACTTCATAATAAAGCAAGAGCTATTAATATTTTATCTAAAGAGGATGGCTTAGCCATTAAAAATAGTGATGCATTAGATAAAAATATTAAGAATGTTAAACTTTACGGTAGAATTGCCGCTGGTACTCCTGTAGAAGCAATTGAAAACCCAGAAGGATTTATGAGTATTCCGTCTGAAATGATAAAGAATACTAATCAACATTATGCATTAAAAGTTTCTGGCGAGTCCATGGTAGATGCGGGAATATTAGATGGTGATATAGCAGTTTTAGAAAAAACAGAATTAGTAAATAATGGAGATATAGTTGTGGCACTTATAGACAACCAAGAAGCTACACTTAAGCGAATAAGAAAAAAATTAAACTCAATAGCACTTGAACCAGCTAATAAAAATTTTGAAACTAGAATTTTTGGCCCAAAAAGAATAACAATCCAAGGTAAGCTTGTAGGAATAATAAGAAACTATTAAAATTTATGACGATTATAACTAGATTTGCACCGTCACCTACAGGTCTATTGCACATAGGAGGCGCTAGAACCGCCCTATATAACTATCTTTATGCTAAAAGAAATAAAGGTATTTTTAAATTAAGAATAGAAGATACAGACAAAGAAAGATCTAATAGTAAGTTTAGTGAAGATATTTTTAGCTCAATGAAATGGTTAGGGATTAATTGGGACCAAGATGTTATTTATCAAAGTAAAAATATTTCATACCATATTAATTTAGTTCAAAGACTATTAAAAGAAGGTAAAGCATACAGGTGTTACTGTACAAAAGAAGAGATAGAAGAAGCTAGAGATAAAGCTAAAAAAGAAAAAAAACCTTATAAATACAATCGTAAATGGAGAGACTTTGAAGGAAAGTTAGAAATACCTTATGTGGTAAGAATAAAGATACCATTACACAAGAAAACTATACTAAAAGACAAAATTTTAGGTGAAGTTGTTATAGAAAATAATGAACTAGAAGATTTTATTATACTAAGGTCTGATAATACGCCTACATATATGCTATCTGTTGTAGCAGATGATAAGTTAATGGAAGTAACAGACGTAATAAGAGGAGATGATCACTTAACTAATACCTTTAAGCAATTGATATTATTTAGTTTATTAGATTGGCAGCCCCCTAGGTATAGCCATATTCCTTTAATTCATAGTCAAGAGGGAAGCAAATTATCAAAAAGGCATGGCGACTTAAGTGTAAAACAATATAAGGAGAACTCTTTTTTACCAGCAGCATTAATAAATTATCTGCTAAGACTCGGTTGGGGACATGGTGATAAAGAGTTTTTTTCATTAGATGAAGCTGTCTCTCTTTTTAGCCTTGAAGGAGTGGGAAAATCTCCAGCAAAATTTGATGAAAAAAAACTTAACCATATTAATACTTTCTATTTTAAGAAATTAAACCTAAATGAACTTTTAAAAATAATAAGTTCAAATTATAAAACTGAAAACTACAATAAAAACCTTATAGAGCAACTATTATTGATTTTCCAAGAAAGATCAGAAAACATTAAGGATTTTCTAAATGGTATAGAATACATGCTTTCAGTAAAAGAAATTAATTTATCTGAACAAGCATTAGCAATAATAAAAAACACACAAAAAAATATATTAGATTTAATTATTACTAACCTTAAAAATATTGAAAATTGGAATTCTATAAACATTGAATCTATAATTAAGGATATAGCCAAAAAAGAAAATCTTAAGCTATTTAGTATTGCTTCTCCTATTAGAGCTGCAGTTACTGGAAAAAATCATTCCCCAAGTATTTTTAAAATATTAGAACTATTAGGAAAAGAAAATACTTTAAAAAGATTAAAAAAGGCTTTTTGATTAAGTAAGAATTTAGTATATTTCACCTATGACCTCTGAAAAAAAAAATCATGCTAAATTAACACTTCCTGAAGGCAAAACTATAATATTACCTGTAATTGAAGGCACAATTGGGCCAAAAGTTTTAGATATATCATCTTTATATAAAGAGGCAGGAGTTTTTACCTTTGATCCAGGTTTTACATCTACAGGAAGTTGTCAATCAAAGATAACTTATATAGATGGTGATAAAGGAATTCTTTTACATAGAGGCTACAATGTACAATATTTAGCATCTGAAAAAAGTTTTCTCGAAACCGCATATTTGCTTCTTTACGGAAACCTACCAGATGAGAAAAATAAAAATGAATTTATAAATGCAATTACCACACATACTATGTTAAACGAACAGATTTCAAATTTTTATAAAGGTTTTAGGGATAATGCTCATCCAATGGCAATATTATGTGGCGTCGTAGGAGCAATGTCAGCATTTTATCATGATAGTACGAATATTGATAATAAGGAGGAAAGAAAAATTGCATCATATAGACTGATAGCAAAAATGCCTACAATTGCAGCTATGGCATATAAATTCTCTATAGGGCAACCTTTTGTATACCCTAGTAATAAACTTAAATACTCTGAAAATTTTTTACATATGTTATTCTCTGTTCCAGCTGAAGAATACGAATTTAATAGTGTTTTTTCAGATGCNCTAGATAAAATACTAATATTGCATGCTGATCATGANCAGAATGCCTCTACATCTACAGTAAGGTTAGCAGGCTCCTCAGGTGCNAATCCATTTGCTTGTATTTCAGCAGGGATAGCTTCNCTTTGGGGGCCATCTCATGGTGGCGCAAATGAGGCAGTAATTAAAATGTTACATGAAATTGATGACGTTAAGCATATTAAAAAATATTTAGATAAAGCTAAGGATAAAAAAGATCCTTTTAGATTAATGGGCTTTGGGCATAGGGTATATAAGAACTATGACCCAAGAGCAAAAGTATTACAAAAAATAGCAGAGGATGTTTTAAAACAAGAGCATAAATTGGAAAATAAATTATTTGAACTTGCTAAAGAATTAGAAATGATTGCCTTAAATGATGATTATTTCGTAGAAAAAAAACTTTATCCTAATGTTGATTTTTATTCAGGAATAATTCTTAAGGCAATGGGTTTTCCTATTTCACTATTTACTGTAATTTTTGCGGTGGCTAGAACTGTAGGATGGATATCGCATTGGAATGAAATGGTAGAAGACAAAAAAACTAAAATAGGCCGCCCAAGGCAATTATATACTGGGGAAAAACCAAGAAATTAATTAACTTTTATTAATTTTAATATTTCTCTCACTGCAATATCATTTTTATTACAACTTAAAATTTTTTCAAGTTTGTTAAACATAATTAATTGTTTATGTTTTTTGCTCTTATTATTTATCAGACTATACAACTCGGAATTAAATTTTTTAAAAGAGAAATCTTTTTGTATCAATTCAGGTATAATTTTTTTATTTAATATAATGTTTGCAAGAGATATATATTTTACTTTCACTAGCTTCTTAAGTATCAAATAAGAAAAAAAATTAAGTTTATATACAACTATTAATGGTACTTTATTTAGGGCTAGCTCTAAAGATATTGTGCCAGAAACAGCGATAGCATATTTTGAATATTTAAAAGCATAATTCTTATATTCTGAAGAATTAAGAATATATAAATTGATTTTGTTTTTAAATTCTTTTGCTATGTTATTAATTAATTCAATATGTCTATCCACTGCAATAATTAAAAATTTGTACATCTTATAGGAATTATTTTTAGATATAAAACTAAGAATATGACTTAAGTGTCTTTCAATTTCTCCCCTTCTACTTCCAGGAAATATTGAAATTATATTTTTTTTAAACCCCAAAATATTTGTTGTTGTGTTTAATTGATAATTATTATTAAGAAGTGGATGTCCTATAAATGTAGTTTTAATTCCATGTGGTAAAAAATATTTTTTTTCAAAAGGAAACAAAACAAATAAATTATCTACAAATTTAGAAATTTTTTTAGCTCTTCTTGACTTCCAGGCCCATACTGTGGGAGCAACAATATGAAGTGTTTTAAAATTATTATTCTTATTTTTAATCTTCTTTAATACTCTGAATGCAAAATCAGGTGCATCAATTGTAATAATTAAATCAGGTTCAACTTGTAATATATTAAAAAAAGTTTTTTGCATTAATATAAGTAACTTTGGTATTTTAGGTAATACCTCAAAAAGACCCATAACAGATAATTCATTAAAATTAAATATTGACTTTAAGCCTAAACTATTTAGTTTTTTACCTCCTATGCCATATAATCTATAGTTTATTTTTTTTTTAAGAGAAGAAAGTATTTCATACCCTATATTTTCTCCAGACTCCTCACCAACTATAATATAAATTTTATATTTAGATTTAATACGCATAAAATAATATATTATTTCTCTTTATTAGTTTAAAGGTAAGGACTGGACTTTCAATGAATGTTCTTTCATGTTCAACAATTATTCCATTTATTCCAACTTTAACCATATTTTCGATAGTTTTAGGTCCTATAGTAGGCAAGTCTACCCTAATATCCTGATTAGGTTTTGAAACCTTAACTAAACATGAAAATTTATATTTTTTTATGTATTTAAATTTATTTATTAAACAATCAGTACCATTGGAGTCTTCACTAAAAAGAACTTTACCATCACTAATAATTATCGCTTGTCCTTTATCAGTTTGGCCATATTTTTTAGCTAGAATAAAATATTTTTTTATTTTATTAATATTTATATATTTTTTAAACTTAATTAAATTATTGAGTTTACTATTGCATAAATTTTTTTTTAGTAATGTACGTGGATCAATAATATCTATATTTTTACTTTGAAA
>PCCU01000005.1 GCA_002732015.1 Candidatus Pelagibacterales bacterium | reverse complement strand
TAGAAAAGTCTTGTGCTTCAATAGTATTATTTATATCTTCTTTAGTTAGGTTCAATTCAGTTTCTATTCTTTCTACTTCGACTTTAATATAGGATTCTAGCTGTTCTAATTGCGTTTCTTTCCTAATATTATTTTCTTTCAATCCATCCAATTTAATTTTTGTATTTTCATGCTTATGTAATAGAGACTCTAATTCAGATTTTTTTTCACTAATAAATTCTTCTAGCTTTTTTAGTTTTATTTCATTTAATTCAATATTGGTCTTTAAATCTTTTATTTTAATTTCAGAGTCATTTGGCTTTGATGATAAAATATTTTCTTCATAATCAGCTTTTTTGGTATCACCATTGAGTGCAAGTAAAATATTTTGAGTATTTTTAATTTGTTTTTGCGTTACGTTTATTTCTTCTTCTATTTTTTCTTTTCTGATAGTTTCTTCATCTATTTGTTTTTTATTTATTTCAAACTCTATCCTAAAATTTTCAAATTTATCTTTAAATAGTAAATTTTCCTTATTTTTAATTGAAATGCTTTTTCTTATATTGACTATCTCTCCACTTTCTTCAGCTATAATATTTTCTAATAATTTAATATTTTTATTTAACTCTTTTTCTTCTTGTTTTTTTTCAGCTATGAGGTTTCTTTCTTTATTAATTTCTTCAAAATGGATTTTCTTCTTATTTATTTTAAGAAGTAATTCTTTTTCTATCTCTACTAAGTTATCATTATTTGACATTATAAAAGCTTCATAGTCTTGAACTTTTTTTGTTATTTCTTTTATTTCGAACTCTATATTCTTGAATTTTTTATCTAAGAGACGCTTAATTCCATATAGTTTATTGATTCTATCTGTTTCTTTTTTAAGGTCTTTTTCTAAATCAATTAATTTAGTTGTGCTTATAATTCTTTTATATGTAATGGTTTTGCTGCCATCTTTAATATGCAACCCATCCCACCTCCATAGTTCACCATCTTTAGAAACTAATATTTGACCTGGCATTAAGGCTTTCTGATATTTATTGCCATCCTCATTATTGTTCACTATTCCTACTTGGGATATAAATAATTCAATTTCTTTAGGTCCATTTACGTATTTAGAAGCAGGTATTATATTTTCTGGAAAAGTATAAAATTTTTTGGATGAAATATTATTCCATATCACAGATGACTCTTGGTCAAGAGATGCCTCTATACCATCTCCGAGTGCAAGGTAAAAAGCTAATTGATATTTTTTATCAACAGTAATTTTTTTAAGTATATTTTTTTCAGTATTTTTGAAACCTAAGGAACTGTATACAGATATTTGATTTTTAATATCATAAATTTTTCCATTTTGCTGATCTATTTGATCTATTAATTTATCTTTTTCTGCACTAGCAGTAAAAGATAGTGTATTAAATTCTTTTAATTTTTCCTTCTTTTTATCTAATTGTAGTTTTAATTTTTTATTATTATTAGTAATTTCAGATTTATTTTTTTCAATATCTAGAAAGTAGTCTGTAGTTTTATAACTTTCTTCTTTTTTAATTAATGATTTATTTAAAATTTTTAATTCGGTATTAATTTCCGTAAGTTTTCCTTGAAGTAATTGTTTTTCATATTCTTTATTATTTACTCTTTCCTTTTTATTGACTAATTTGGACGAGAATTGCTCAAGTATTTCATCAGAGGTCAAAAGTTCTTTTTGTAATTTAGCATATTCTGCTTCTTTTATTTTATAGATTTTATCGTTACTTACATTTTTATAATCTGCAAACTCACTTTCTAGCTGGTTTAATCTAGACAAAGAATTCTCTAATATCTCATTTTGAAAACTTTTATTTTTATTTATTTGCTCTTTTAAATTTTTTAAAGATTCTAATTGTTTTGAGTTATTACTAACTTCAATGTTAATCTTTTCTATAATATTGTTTTTATTTTGTTTTTCTTGGTTTAATATCTGAATTTCTTCATTTATCTTATCAAGTTCTTTAGAAATATCAGCTTTACGTATTTCTAACTTTTTGAGAGAATTACTTTTTTCACTATACTTACTTAAATCTTCTTCTAAGATCTCTTTTATTCTTTTTCTATTCAATACTGCTTTTTGTAATTTTGCAAATGCTATTTCCTTATACAGTAATTCTATTTTATTATTCGCTTCTTTATATTTCTTTGCAGTATCTGCCTGTTTTTTTAATTTTATAAGTCTTTCTTTGTTATCCAATAATATATCAGCAAGTCTTGAAAGATTTCTTTTTGTTGCATCTAGTTTATTTATGCTTTCAATTTTTCTAGCACTGATACCAGATATACCTGCTGCTTCATCTAATATTTTTCTTCTTTCTGCTGGTTTTTGTGTTATAAGATTTCCCACAGAACCTTGATCAATTATATTTGAGGCTCTTGAGCCTGATGATAAGTCTGCAAATAAAAATTGTACATCCTTCGCTCTAACTTCTTTTCCATTAATCCTATATGTGGAACCTGTATCTCTAATAATTTGTCTTTCAACTTCAATATTTCCAGATTTTACAAACTTTTTATAAGATGGAGATATACTTTTAGAGTCAACTTTTAAAAATAGAGTGACCGCTGCAATATTTTTAGATGCTTTTGTAGTACTACCACTAAAAATAATATCATTCATTCCAGATCCTCTTAGACTTTTAGAAGAGTTTTCTCCCATAACCCATTTTATTGCCTCTACTACGTTAGATTTTCCAGAACCATTAGGACCAATAATACCATTTAAGCTGTAATCAAATGATAGATTTGTTTCATCAGAAAAAGATTTAAATCCCAATAATTTTATTTTACTTATATACAAAATTACACCTTATCTAAACGTTATAATACTAAATATAGTATTTATAAGCAAAGGAATTTCTATATATATGAGATATTATTTAATTAGCTGTTTAAGTAAACCATAATTAAAAGCTTCTTCTATCTTTTTGCCATTTAAAAAAAAAGAAGGTGTTGAATTCACACCAATTTTTTGCCCTTCTAATCTAGTTGCAATGATACTATTCCAGGTCTTTTTATTAATTTCACTTTTATCATCAACACACTCTAATATCTTTTTTAAACTAACGCCGTGAACTTTAAGTACATTGTGAATAGCATTATAAAAAGGGCCTGTATTATTAGACTTTGTTACCCAAGCTTCTTGATTCCTATATAAAGATGATAATATCTCGTAATATTGTTCTCCTGTAAAGCAATTAGTAACCATAGAAGCAAACATAGCAGGTTTATCTAGTGGAAAGTCCTTATAGACAAACTTTATTTTTCCTGTATCAATGAAATCTCTTTTAATTTTAGGAAACTCATTATTATGAAAATTAGCACAATGAACACAAGACATTGATGCATATTCAACCAAAGTGTATTTTGCAGAATTATTTCCTAGCTGATTAACAATATTATTAGACTGATTAGTTTCTAAATTTGTAAATGGAATAAAAAAGAATAATATAAAAAATAAAGATAAAATTTTAATTAGTTTAATATTTAATAACATAGTTTTTCCCTATAATAATATATATAAACATTAATTATGTTTTTGTACTACAAAAATTTTTTTAAGACTATTTTTATATCCAAGGACTTTATCTATCTTTTCTAAGTAAATTTGATTAGAATAAGTAAAATCCAATAAAATATCAATACTAACCTCTACTTTAAGCTCTTGATCTTTAGTTATTTTTATAGGATTAGATTTTTTATAGTATTCTTTTCCAACTATATCCTCCCATTTCTCCATAATGATAATAAATTTACTATTTTTTTTTTTGTAAATTTTTCTTTTTATATTTTGAGTTATAGTATTAAGATTTTTAAAGTAATCTTTCATAAAAAAAATGAATAATATTAGAATACATACACTACAGAGAAAAATAAAATTATACTACAAAAAAAATAGTAGATTGTTACCGTGGAGAATAAAACTTGGAAAAAATCAGGATCCCTATAAAACTTTAATATCAGAAATAATGCTACAACAAACTAGAGTAAAAGCAGTTCTAGATTACTACAAAGTTTTTTTAATAAAATTTCCTGATATTAAGTCTTTAGCACTTGCTAGCGAAAAAGAAGTTTTAATAGCATGGTCAGGGTTAGGTTACTACAGAAGAGCTTTTAATTTACATAGAGCTGCAAAAATTATTTTCAAAGAATATAACGGAATAATTCCTTCAGAAAAAATAGTTTTAAGAACATTACCAGGAATAGGAGAATATACTTCTTCAGCGATAGCAAGTTTTGCTTTTGGAAAGGAAGAGTTAGTTGTAGATACAAATGTAGAAAGGTTTATAAAAAGAATATTTAATATGGAGGATAATAGCTCAAAAAGTTACAATTTAAAAGAATTAGGTGAAATACTCTTTCCTAAAAAAAATAGAGGTGATTTTGCTCAGGCAATAATGGATTTTTCAAATGATTATTGTACTAAGTTACGTCCTAAATGTCATAATTGTATAATATCTAGATATTGTGATTACAAAAGTTTAGATACTTCTCAAAAAATAAAAGTAAAAAAGAATAAAAAATATTGTGTAAGTTACTTTATATACGATTTGAAAGGCTTCTTTTTTATAAGAAGAAGGCCCATTTCAGAAATATTAGGAGGAATGTATGAGATCCCTTCTACCTTGTGGAAAAGTAGTAAAAAATTTTCTAATATAAATTTAATAACGTTAGATAAAAATTATAATCCAATATTTTTAAATAAGCTGATTAAACATGACTTTTCACATTTTACTCTTTTTTCAAAAGTAATCGTTATTAAAAAAGAAAAACTTATAACCAATAACATAAAAGGTCTATGGGTTAATAAAAGTACAATTAAAAGGTTTCCTATTTCGAATTTAACAAAAAAGGTAATCGATTATTCTTTTGAAGAAATCTCTTCTCTTAAAAAGTTTCTATGATCATTTATTGATATAACTTTGTTGTTTTGTTTTACAAACCAATAGGTCCATCCATTACAGGAGGGTTTGTTTTGCACATATGCGCCAATTTTATGAATAGAACCTTCTACTTTCTTAAACTTTAAATTACCATTAGATAAAACTGTGGCCCTAATACTCTCTTTTGAATTAAAAATTTTTTCTCCAGGCCTAATAAGTCCTTTTTTTAACAGATTAGAAAATGGTATTTTTTTAGAGGAACTACTAATAGCGACGCTTTCTATATTAGAAGTATCAATAGGGTTTATTTTCATTATTCTTTTTTTTGCCGCATGCATATATTGAGGATTGCTATCAATTCCTATAAACTTTCTTCCAAGCTTTTTACACATTGCTCCTGTAGTTCCTGTTCCAAAAAAAGGATCTAAAACCATATCTCCTTGTTTTGTAGAAGCTAATATAATCCTGTAAAGCAGTTCTTCTGGTTTTTGAGTACTATGTAAGGTTTTATTAAGACTGTCCTTTAACCTTTCTTTTCCTTGACAAACTTTAAGATTCCAATCGGACCTCATTTGTTTATTATTATTCATTTTTTTCATGGTGTGATAATTAAAAGTATATTTAGATTCTTTTGCTTTAGTTGCCCAAATTAATACTTCATGTGCATTTGTGAATCTTGTACCCTTAAAGTTAGGCAAAGGATTAATTTTATTCCAAATGATATCATTTAAAACCCAAAAATTTAAATTTTGCAGGTGATAACCAAGTCTGTAAATATTGTGATAAGTTCCAATTAACCAAATAGTTCCATCTTTTTTTAAAATTCTTTTGCATTCTGTTAGCCAGAGATTAGTAAATTTATCGTATTCTTTGTAAGATGAAAATTTATCCCAAGTTTCTTTAACACCTTTTACAACAGTCATGTCTGGTCTTCTTAGCTCTTTAGTTAATTGTAAAAAATATGGAGGATCACAAAAAATCATATCTATAGATTCTGTTTCTAGATGTTTTAGCTCATTTATAGTATTTCCTAAAATAAATTTTGAGTTTCTTATTTTGAGTTTTTTAAATTGATCTCTCATATTCATTATTTTACTTTAATATTATATGATTTTCTATGAAAATCAGTTATACCATAAAGTTTTATAGCTAGTAAATGGTCTTTTGTTCCGTAACCTTTGTTTTTATTCCATTTATATAATGGGTGATTAAAACTTTTAACAATCATAATATTATCCCTAATAAATTTTGCAACTATTGAAGCTGCTGCTATAGATACATAATTACAGTCACCTTGAATTATACATCTACTAGCATGTTTTGAATCAAGTTTAACATTTCCATCGATTAGTATTAAATCTTTGCGACAAATATTAGTTAAAATACTTTGTTGTATTGCCATTTTTGTTGCATTTGATATGCCTACTTTATCTATTATTTTTGCATCCACACATCCAGTTCCTATATATGCGCTGTTAAGAATTTGTCTAAAGAGCTTTTTCCTCTGCTTCATGCTTGTTTGTTTTGAATCTCTAATATTATATGGAATGTCTCTATAGTCTTTAAATATTACAGATGCTACAATTAGTGGTCCTGCTAAAGCACCTCTACCTACCTCATCTATACCACAAGCCAACTTTTGCATTTTATTATCTATTTTCTCTATACCAACACATAAATAATAGAAGTAGAAGTAGAGGCATAATTAATGACCAATTTATCAATTCTTTGTTAATAAAGGTGTCATTCTTTTGTACTTTTTTTTCAAGTAAGCCTACCCAATTACTTCCCGCAATATTATTTTTATTGAATACTTTTACAATTTTTGGAATGCTATCTCCTAACCAGGTAATGCTGTAAAGGTATTGTTTATTTTTTTCAAAAAAAGAATTTATTAAAAAACTTGAGGATGATACTTTTTCCAGTTCTTTACTATCAGTAATACCTATAAAAAAATCTTTTTCTATATCATTTACTTTTATATTAAACTTTCCATATTCGGTGCTTTCAAACTTACCAAATAAGCTTCCATTTTTATTATCTTTCATTAAAACAAATAAATTTTCTCCAGAAGGTGATGTTATAATAGCACTTGTATCTCCCTCGTTTAGGCTATTTANATTTAAGGTTATAAAGTTATTATTTTTAATAACATTTAAATAATTTTCTTGTAGCTCAGGAGTTTTTAATAACCAGTGAATAGTATTTCTTAATAATTCTACAAGTGGGCCCTTATTTTCTCTATCCTTATTCCAAACCCAACTTTGATCAGATAAGATTTGAGCAACTCTCCCCTGAGAGACTTCATTGATAATTAAAAGAGGATATTTATTAGCACTCATTAAAGTTTGTCCTGATATTTTGTTAGCCTTTATAAAACTAAACCATTTCCCCCATTTATTGTCTTTAAAGGCCTTTTCTAATGTATTTGTAATAGGGTGTCTTTTTCCTAAATCTGTTAAAGAGGGTAGAAAAGGTCCAATAAAAAATTCTTCTGGTCGAGTTGGTAGAATATTTACTAATGAAGAATTTAAAAGACTTCTGTCACTAAGATACTCCTGTCCAGATATATTTAAAATAGCTCCTCCACCTATTACATAATCAACAATATTATCCAAATATTTTTTAGGTAGAATTCCTTGAAGAGTATATTGATCTAAAATAATTAAACTAAACTTAGATATATCTGCTGAGAATAATTCCTGCGAGGGAAAAGGTATTAGAGCTAACTCTTTTACAGGTGTTAAATCTCTTTTTGATGGCGGGCGCAAAATAGTAAAATGTAATAGCTCAATTGATGGATCTGAATTGAGTATATTTCTCCAATTTCTTAAACCCATATTAGGTTCACCAGAAATTAACATAACTCTAAGTTTTTCATGAATGCCATTAATTTTAAAAACTTTATAATTGTTAGCAAAAGTAATTTCATTGGGATGATTATTAATTTTAATTTCTAGTAAATTTTCTCCAGCATGATTTATAGGTAATTTTATCTGATGATTAATATTAGTAATAAAAGTTTTTGTTAAAATTTGCATACCATCTAAAATAAAACTAGCGCTTACTTCTTCTTGGAAATTTTCATCAATTATCTTAAACATGAAATCTATAGGCTTTCCAACTACAGCATATTCAGGAATATTTTCTGTAATTATAGATCGGTCTCTTTCATTTTTATTTCCTAATAGAAAAAAATGAATAGGAATATCTATAAAATCTTCTTCTATTTTATCTAAGTCATGAATAATACCGTCAGTTACAATTATAACTCCAGCAACTCTATTTTTTTCAAGTTTTTGAAAGGCTTTTTGAACATTTGTTATAATTTTAGTTTGTATCTTTCCATCTTTATTATTTAAATTATTTACTTCTATTTCTACTATTTCTAACTTCTCTTCATCTACTATTATATCTTTAATATTCTTTTTTACTTTAATTAACTGGTCTATTTTTTTAGTTTCAATAACACTTTGTGTTTTGTCATACATTACTATTAAAATGTCTTTGTGGTGTAGTTTTCTCATGCTATTTATTAAAGGGTTAAAAACTAAAATTAACAAAATTAGAAATATAAAAATTCTCAGAAAAAAATTCTTCAAATAAAAATAAAAGTACAAAGCTAAAATTAATATAAATATTAAACTTATTAAAAAAGTTGATTCATAAGAAAATAGTGGGTAAAAATTAACTTCCATATAATGCAATTACTCTCTTTTTAATCTATCTAAAATTGATTTACTATGAACTTGGTCTGACTTGTAACTTCCGGTTAAGGAATACATCAAAAGATTAATTCCAAAACGATAAGAAATTTCCCTTTGCCTTTCTCCTCCTGGAACCACTTGATAAAGATGATAGTTGTTTTTATCTTTTGCCCATGCTCCAGCCCAATCATTTAAGCCTATTATTACCGAGCTCACTCCATCTTTATTTTCAAGGTTGTCATTTTGTATTAAAAGAAGTCTATTGTCCCAACGTCCTGGAAACTTATTTAATAAGTAGTAACTTTTTGTAAGAGTGTGACCTTTGGGAATACTTTGAAGATTTTCTATGCCATATTTCGTAAATAATTGTCTAATTTCCTCTATGCTAT
Source organism: Candidatus Pelagibacterales bacterium (assembly GCA_002732015.1). Classification (GTDB taxonomy): domain Bacteria; phylum Pseudomonadota; class Alphaproteobacteria; order TMED109; family TMED109; genus JAYYAX01. The sequence continues at coordinate 42,045 of PCCU01000005.1, read as the reverse complement.
CTCTATTAATACTAGAATATGACTTGGAAAAATCAATAATATCAAATAAAATTATTCCACCTGAGTCAAAATAATCCTTAATTTTATTTACTGTTATTTCTGATAATTTTGGAGAAGAGCTTGTTATTTGCCAGTATATTAAAGGATAAAAAAATAATTCGTCTTTTAATATGTTAATTTCCTTTACTCCACTTGGGTTAAGAGAAGTTCTTTCAATGAGATACTTTCTAAGTTCATCTAAACCACTAAAAGCAATTTGATTTAACAATTTATTCTCTGTTTTGATATATGCTAAATATATGTTGCTGTAGCTTTCATTAGCTTCTATTCTATTTTGAATTGATAGAAAAATTAAAAAAAAAAATAAAATAGATAACACTTTAGTTTTTTTCAAAAAACCTAAAAATAAGATATTATTTTTTAAAACTATATTTATTATCATATCAATTAAAAACATAATGAATATTAGATAAAGGATAAAGTTTTTTAATTCCAAAACAGACTTTTTGTAATTGCTTTTAATTTCTAGTTCTTCATCTATAGCATCAAAGTATCCTTCAGTATTTAAGTTTCCAGACAAATTTAAGGCAATTGAGAGACTATTATTTTCGTAAATTCCAGCAGGTTGTTTTGCTGAGGGAAGTAGTTTTTCTCCAAAAGGATAATTTAAATAATAATTATTTTTTGGGACAGCAAGGTCTCCATTTGAATTAATTACAAATTTTATCTTAATTTCCTTAGTAGGTAAGACTTTTTCTGTTTTAGAAATTAATAATAGTTTTAAAATTATATCTTCGAATAAGCTGGACATTGGCAAGTTTGACCATTCATTATTTGAAGTGACATGAAATAGTATTATCTTACCATCTCCTACATATTTCATGCTAATCAATGGACTTTGATCTTCCAAGGAGGCCAGCGTAATAATATCAGAGTTAAAATTGTCTAAGATTAATTGTTTATTAAACTTTAAATCTTGAGGCACCTTTAAAGAGCTAAAAAGGGAATTATTATTAAAAGGTCTTATTGAAAGATTACTTTGAATAGATAAATCTTTTCCAATATTCCTAATAGACAAAAAGGATTTTTTTTTATCTAAGAAAATATTACTTTGCTCTACTATTCTTTTATCTGAAAATCTAATTAATACTCCTCCATCATATACCCATTTTTCTAGAGCTGTAATATCCAATTTTGATAATCTTTTATTAGAGGGAAGGAATACTACGGATGCTTTTTTTTCTAAGATTTTTGTTAAGGGTCCAATAAAAGTTAAATTAGAATTAGTTAAAACTTTTTTTAAATAGTATACAGGAGATAATAGTGGTTTTTCTAGTTCATGGTCTTCTGCAGTTATTATACCTACTGGAAGTTTTTTTCTAAAGTCATCTAAATAATAAAATGCTGCTGCATGATTTTCATTTAATATTTTTATTAAAAAAAATTGATTTATAATTTCTATGGGAAATTTTTCTTTAATTTTAAACTCATTACTATTTTTAGAAAAAGTATATTTTTTTTCTAATATAAGGTCATTTTTTTCTCCAATAAATTGTATTAAAAATTCATTTTTAACGTAGTTGCCTTTCCTTCTTACCTTCATATCTAGGCTTTCTTTGTCTATTTTTAATTCTTCTATGAAGGTAATTTTTTTTATAGGATCTATAATTTGTATAGAAGGGTTATTATTTTTAATTAGATTCAAATTTCTTATTTGAGATTCTAATGATCTAGAATCTAGATGGGAAAAAATAAAAAAAACTTTTGAATCTTTAAAATAATTATTAATTTTAAGATTTTTAAAAAAGCTTTCTCTGATAATTTGTTTAGCTATAGGAGGTTTTTTATTTAAAAAATCAATAATTTGGTTATGAGTTTTAAAAATAAATGGTTTATTGAAATCTTTTGCTGATGAAAAGTAAAGATGGATTTCTTTATTACTTTTTTCAGCTTCTAAACTTATTTCTTTTATTATATTCTTATAATTTTTTAAATTACTAGATATAGACCATCCATTATCTGCTATAATAACAAAGTTTTTATATTTATTTTTTTGATCACTTATTTTTAAAAAGGGTTTGCTAAAAAATAATACTATAAAAAAACATAATAAAATTCTAAACACTAAAAGCCACAATGGAAACTTGGTTTTTGCAGTATCATTCTTAACTATTTTTTTTAAAATAAAAAAACTTGAAAACTTTATCTTTTTAGGTTTAGGAGGGTAGAATTTCATTATAAAAAATATTAGGGGTAACGTTATTAACCCAAAAAGTGCATATATATTTGCGAAACTAATCATAATAAGCAATAAGATATTATTTATCTATTAAAATACTTTTTGATAAACTTATAAGAAATTTACTTACATCATCATCAGTAGAAAATCTATAATACTTCCAGTTAGAATAGGAGGCAATATTTTTTAAATTATTCTCTAATTCTTTTAATTTCTTGGAATATTCACTTTCTATATCTTTGTCTTTATCAAAAATTATGTTTTCGTTAGTTTCTAAGTCATTTAATAATGATGTTGAGCTTAATTTAAAATTAACCTCCATAGGATCTAAAACTTGAATTATATAACCTTGAATTTCTTTTTTTTTAAACTTAGCTAGCAAACTTTTAAGTTCTGCACTATCAAATAAAAAATCACTAAAAAAAATACATAGAGATTTATCTTTAAAGTGATTTATTTTAGGAAAAGAATGCTGTTTTTTATTTAGTAGAAAACTTTTATTAAAGTTATTAATATTAGTTGAACAATTTATAGGCTTATTTTCACTATTAAAAATAAATACTTTTTCTTTATTACCAGAAAAAAGTTTACATAATGTTATCGTCAATAGGGCTGAAAAAAAAAATTTGTTGTAATTTACACTCTTACTTTTGTAATTCATAGAATTACTTCTATCAAAATATAAATAAATTGTTTTAGATAATTCTTTCTCATTTTGCTTAACCAATATCTTTTGCGAAGAGGCAGATTTTCGCCAATCTATGTTTAATACGCTTTCTCCTTGAGTGTACTCTTTAAATTGCCAAAAGTTTTCTCCTTTTCCTGCAAATCTTGTTGAGTGCAAACCTATATATATATTTTTAAGAAGTATCGAAGAATGAGATAATAAAGATGGCAAAAGGTTTGCAATTTTTTCTGAGGAGCTAAAAAGTGACTGCAAATATCCCATCATTCTTCAATTCTTTGATTTACATCATCAAGAATTTCCTCCAAATTAACATTATCTGCTCTAGCAGAGATATTCAGGTTTATTCTATGCGACAAAACTGGCCTAATTAAACTCTTTACATCTAGTTTTGAAGGGGAATATCTATTTTCTAAAAGAGCTTTAGCCTTACTTGCTGCCAAAAGTGCTATGCTAGCTCTGGGACTCGGCCCCCAAAGAATATTATCTTTAACGGATTTTATATTAGAGGTTTCTGGTCTAGTTTCATTTATAAAATTTAATATATATTTAACTACACTTTCTCCTACAGGAATTTCTCTAATTAATCTTTGAAACTCTAAAACTTCGTCAGAAGACAACACATTTTTTGGTTTTATACTGTCTTCTTTAGAGGAAAGGAGTAAGATTTTTCTTTCGGCTTCAAGGTCTGGATAATTTATTTTAATATTCATTAAAAATCTGTCTAATTGAGCCTCTGGAAGAGGATATGTTCCCTCTTGATCGATTGGATTTTGTGTAGCTAAAACATGAAAAGGTTTAGGTAAAAAGTAATCTTTTCCAGCTACAGTAACTTTTTTTTCTTGCATAGCTTGCAACAAGGCAGATTGAGTTCTAGGACTAGCTCTATTAATTTCATCAGCTAGTAACAATTGGCAAAAAACAGGTCCTCTTATAAATTTAAAATAATTATTAGCCTTATTCTGTTCATCTAGAATTTCTGTTCCAATAATATCTCCTGGCATCAAGTCAGGTGTGAACTGAATTCTTTTTGTTTCTAGTCCTAGTATTATTCCTAAAAAGTTAACTATTCTAGTTTTAGCTAATCCTGGCAATCCTATAATTAATGCATGCCCTCCACAAAGCAAACTTACTAAAATTTGTTCTATAACAGGTTCTTGACCAAAAACAAGCTGATTAATTTCTGAATTTACATTAGCAATTTTTTTTTGAAATATTGTAAGACTATTCTCAATATTTTCATTTTTTTCTTTATTAGATAACGTATTCATTTTTTTTCCTTAAATGTTATTCTAAGTAGAGATTAATATTAAAATAAGAGCTGATTATAAAATAATCAAACTTTTATGACAATTAATTAATAAATTTAAAATGAAGAATATTATTTCGAAATTAGAAACTAAATTAGCAGCTTCTTTAAAAGATAAAGTTGTTTATAATACTAGCTTTGTGGATAATGATTATAGTACTAACAGCACTGCAACTAAAGAATACAAAAAAGCTGCAATACTATGTTTATTTGATTGCAATTATGAAAATTTGAATATTATCTTAACATTAAGATCAAAAAAACTCAAAACGCATCCAGGTCAAATTAGTTTTCCTGGAGGAAAACTTAACAAAAAGGAAACAAATTATGACTGTGCTCTGAGAGAAACTTATGAAGAGATAGGAATAAAGAAAGAAAGTATTCATACTTTAGGAGAGCTAAATTTTTATCTATCAGGAAGTAATTTTTTAATTAAGCCAATAGTAGGTGTAACTGAAGGAACATATAATTTTTTTTTAAATAAAAAAGAAGTAGATAAAGTATTTTACTTTCCCATAAACTTTCTTTTTAATAGAAAAAATCTAACTAAAAGTTTTTACGAGAGTAAAAGTATTAATAAAAAAAAGTTTTTTTATGATATATATTGGAATGATATGAGAATTTGGGGAACAACTGCTCTTATTTTAGTGCATTTAAGTCGTTTTGTTAGAAACATTGCTATTAATAATGTTTAAGATTATTCTTTTTTTTACTTTAGCCTTAATTACTGTAATTTTGATTAATAAAGTAATAATAATTTTTACTAAAAATCTAATAATTCAAAATATTTTACGTATATTTTTAGCTATCTTATTTATATTATTTGTCTTTCTTTACAGAGAAACAACTCTCAAAGGTAATCAAGGAATTTATAAGCCTCCCATATATGATGGAGATAAAGTAATTCCAGGAAGGGTTTTAGATGAATAAGGGCAACCCTCAAAAAATGATGTGGCCGGAAATAAAACTTCTTAAAAAAATATTAATATTATTTGGGGAAAATAATATTTTTATTGTAGGAGGAGCCGTTAGAAACTTAATCTCAAATAAGCCTGTAGAAGATATAGATTTAGCAGTTAAGTTAAATACAGTACAAGTAAAAGAAAAGTTAAAAAAAAAAAATATAAAATTTATTGATTTATCAAAAGGACATGGAACAGTAAGTATAATATCAAAAGGTAATCTAATCGAGATAACAAGTATGAGAATAGACAAAGAGACTTATGGAAGGAAAGCAAAAGTTGAATTTGTTGATGATATATTTTTAGACTCAAGTAGAAGGGATTTTACAATAAATGCTATTTATCTGAGTTATAATGGAAAAATTTATGATCCTCATCATGGATCTACAGATTTAAAAAATTGTACAGTTAAGTTTATTGGAGAGCCTCATCAGAGAATAAAAGAGGACAGAGTAAGAATTTTAAGATACTTTAGGTTTTTGTCTTATTACGGATGTAACAAAAATATTATTCATAATGAGTCAATGTCAGCTTGCTTAAAGGCCAAAAGTTTTATATCTAAAATTTCAAAAGAAAGACGGTCTTATGAGTTTTTTAAGTTGATAAAAGGAAAATTTGCTGCCGATGTTTTAATTTTAATGAAAAATAAGAAAATTTTAAAATTATTAATGCCAGGATTAGAAAAAATAGAAACTTCTGATGTTAGGGAAATAGGTAATTTAAAAAAAGAAACACTTGTTAGGATTAGTTTTTTATTAATACTCGCCAAATATGATTTAGAAAAATTAAGAGAAAATTTGTTTTTAAAAAAGCAAGAGTTCTCAGACATAAAACTCTTATATTTAAGTTTCCAATCATATGATATTAGTAGTATTAAAGAAGCTAGATTAGTTAAATATAAACTGGGACAAGAAATTAGCATGAATTTATACTATTTGAAATGTATAATAAATAATAAAAGTATTAAAAATAAAATACAAAAGACAATACAAGAATGGCTTCCGCCTAATTTTCCAATAGACGGAAATGATTTAAAAAAAATAGGTTTAACAAAAGGAACTTTGCTAGGACAGACGCTCAAAGAGACTAAAGCTTGGTGGATAGATAAAGATTTTAAACCGAATAAAAAACAATGTTTAAATAAAAGTAAAGAGCTTTTAGTTAATTCCAGAGAACTTTAGGAGGCATCGACATTAAGATTGCATCTACATTACCTCCTGTTTTTAATCCAAAAGTTGTCCCTTTATCATATAGTAAATTAAATTCCACATATTTACTCCTTTTAAGAAGAAGTTTTTTTCTTTGATGTTTTGTCCAAGATTTAGTGCTACGTTTTTTAATAATATCTTTTAAATAATTCAAAAAAAATAACCCAGAACCCCTAACAAAACTAAAATCTTGTTCCCAATTACTTTGTAAATAATCAAAAAATATACCTCCTACTCCTCTTTCTTCATTCCTATGCTTTAAATAGAAATAATTTTTACACATTTCACTGTAAACATCATAGTAATTAGAATTATATGTATCACAAAATTCTTTTAAGTTTTTATGAAAGTTTTTTCTTACATTATTAATATCATATGTTGGAGTTAGGTCACAGCCACCTCCAAACCAAGCATTTTTTGTAATTATAAATCTTGAATTAAAATGAGCAGCAGGAATAAAAGGTGACTTCATATGTGCTACTATTGAAATTCCTGTCGCGTAAAATCTTGGATCTTTATTAGCTCCTTTTATTTTGCTTTTAAAATCATCAGGAAACTTCCCAGAAACTGTGGATATATTAACTCCAACTTTTTCAAATAAATTTCCTTTTAATATGCTACTAATTCCACCGCCAAATTCTCTAGATCCTTCCTTATTCCATTTTTTTTTTTTAAAGAATACACTTTTGTATCCTTTTTCTGTATTGAAGTTATTTTCTAGTTTTAAAAATTCTGCACAAAAACTATTTTTCAAGCTTTCAAACCATTTTTCTGAAATTTGAGACCTTTTTATCCAAATCTCTTTAGTTAGTAGTAGAGGCAAATATTTTTTTTTCATAAAATTAGCTTGAATTATAATCAATTCTTTACATCTTATTAATAACAATATAATAAATGTAAATATATAATTATATTAAAAATGACAATTAATAAAAAAAATAATAAGAAAACAAGAAGAAGCTTTATTCATCAGGCATCTGGAGCTATGGGTGTAGTAGCTGTTGCTTCAGCAGGGTGGCCTCTAATTGATCAAATGAATCCTTCAAAAGATGTAGAAGCCTTATCAAAAGTTGAAGTAGATTTAGCTGGAATAGCAGAAGGTAAAAGTAAAACTGTCATGTGGAGAGGAAAGCCATTATTTATAAAGCATAGAACTGAAGCAGAAATCAAAGAAGCACAAAAAGTTGATATTAGTAATTTACCTCATCCTCAAAAAGACGAGGAGAGAGTACAAAATCCAAAATTCTTAGTTTTAATAGGAGTTTGTACACATCTAGGATGTGTTCCCGCTTCTGATAAAGGAGAATACAAAGGTTGGTTTTGTCCATGTCATGGTTCGCACTACGATACCTCTGGCAGAATTAGAAAAGGTCCAGCTCCTACAAATTTAGAAATTCCTCCATACAAATTTACTAATGAGAATACAATTTTAGTTGGATAAATGAAAAAAGATAACATAAATAATTCTAATTCAGTATTGGAATGGATAGACTATAGACTCCCAATAATTTCTTTATTAAAACACTCTGCTGTAGATTATCCTACCCCTAAAAATTTAAATTATTGGTGGAATTTTGGATCGTTAGCGGGATTTTTCCTATTAGTTCAAATTATTACAGGTATCATGCTTTCTATGCACTATACAGCCCACGTTGACCATGCTTTTGCCTCTATAGAGCATATCATGAGAAATGTTAATCATGGATGGTTGATAAGGTATGTTCATATGAATGGGGCGTCATTTTTCTTTATTGTTGTTTATATACATATTTTCAGAGGTTTGTACTATGGTTCTTATAAGGCACCTAGAGAGTTATTATGGTGGCTTGGTATAATTATTTTACTGTTGATGATGGCCACAGCATTTATGGGATATGTTTTACCATGGGGACAAATGTCTTTTTGGGGTGCAACAGTTATCACTAATTTATTTTCTGCAATTCCTGTCATAGGAGAAGCTGTAGTTCAATGGTTATGGGGTGGTTATTCAGTTGATAATCCCACTTTAAGTAGGTTTTATACTCTTCATTTTCTGTTGCCCTTTCTTATAGTTGGAGTAGTTGTGCTTCACATAGTAGCATTACACACTCACGGTTCAAATAATCCTTTAGGAATTGATAGAAAAGGACCTCAAGATAGTATCCCATTTCATCCTTATTACACTGTAAAAGATTTTTTTGGATTAGGGGTTGCACTAACTATTTTTTTCTCTGTTGTTTTCTTTGCGCCAGACTATCTTGGTCATCCTGATAATTATGTTCCTGCAGACCCTCTAAAAACTCCTGCACATATAGTTCCGGAATGGTACTTTTTACCATTTTACGCTATTTTGAGAGCTATTCCTGATAAATTAGGTGGAGTAATAGCAATGTTTAGCGCAATATTTGTTCTGTTTCTTCTTCCTTGGTTAGATACAAGTAAAGTAAGATCTGCTACCTTTAGACCAATTTATAAAATACTATTTTGGGTTTTTTTAGTTGATGCAGTTATTTTAGGATGGATAGGAAGTAAACCAGCTGAAGGTAATTATATTTTGATAGGAAGAATTTCAACTTTTTATTACTTCTTACACTTTTTAATTATCCTTCCTTTGCTTGGTTACTTTGAGAAAACTAGGCCATTACCATCTAGTATAAGTAAGCCAGTTTTAGCAGAGTAATTTAATTATGAAAATAATTTTTTTTATAATAATTATTACTTCATTTACTACCCAACCTTTGCTTTCCGCAACGGATAGCCTTAAACCAATGCAATATAATTTTTCTTTTAATGGAATTTTTGGAGGCATAGATAAGAACAGTGCACAGAGAGGGCTTCAAGTATTTACAGAAGTTTGTGCCTCCTGTCATGGGTTAAATCATTTAGCTTATAGAAACTTAGAGGATATAGGATATAATAAGACTCAAATCAATAGCATTGCCAAGCAATTTCTTATAGATGATATACCTGATGAGAATGGCGAGATAAAAAAAAGAAACGCCATTTATTCTGATAAATTTGTCAACCCATACCCTAATGAAGAGGCTGCTAAAGTTTCTAATAATGGAGCTTATCCTCCTGATTTAACTTTAATTGTAAAAGCTAGAAAAGATGGTGCAAATTACCTTAGGTCATTATTATTAGGATATGAAGATGCACCTAACGGGTTTGATGTAGGGGAAGGTTATTATAACAAATATATGCCAGGTAATGTAATAGCTATGCCACAACCTCTTTATGGCGAAGATGTTGAATATCAGGATGGAACTGTTCCTACTTTAGAACAAGAGGTAATTGATGTTGTGACTTTCCTTACCTGGACAGCTATGCCTGAGTTAGAAAAAAGAAAATCGTCAGGCATAAAAGTAATAATTTTTCTGGTAATAATGACAATTTTCTTCTTTTTGTCCTACAGAAAGATTTGGAAAGATGTTAAGTAGATTTTTATTTATTTAAATATCTTTTCAATAATGGTTTAAGTTTATTTAGGTCAGTTTTTTTAACATTTTTTAAGTTAGTTATTACCGCATTATCTAGGTTAGAGTAAATAGGGTTTTCCCAATTCCAAGATTTAAGCTTTAGAAATTTTTCAAAAAAAGAAATTAATAAATTTTTTGCTTTTTTTGTGTTGCTTTGCATTACGTTTATAACCTGTTCTACTGTAACATTACTATGAGATTGATTCCAACAGTCATAATCAGTCACCATAGCTATTGAGGAATAACCCATTTCAGCTTCTCTTGCAAGTCTAGCCTCGGGCATATTAGTCATTCCTATTACATCACAATTCCAATTTTTGAATAAGATAGACTCAGCATAAGAAGAGAATTGTGGACCTTCTATGCAAATATAAGTACCTCCCAATTTAATTCTATCATTATTATTTTTTCTGGAATCATAAATTAGTTTTGACAATTCAGAAGAGGTTGGGTTAGCTAATGAAACATGCGCTACAAAATCATTATCAAAAAATGTCCTCTCCCTTTTTATTGTTTTATCAATAAACTGATCAACCAAAATAAAGTCACCAGGTTTATGTATTTTTTTTAAACTACCAACTGCTGAAACTGAAATAATATCAGTTACTCCTAATTTTTTAAGAGCAAATATATTTGCTCTATAGTTTATTTTATGAGGTGGTATATTGTGAGTTCTTCCGTGCCTAGGTAAAAAAAGAACTTCTAATTTCTTGTATTTGGCTATCAATATTTTATCTGAAGGTTTTCCATACGGAGTAGAAGGATTAATTAATTTAGATTTAATAATTCCATTTAAATCATATAAACCACTCCCTCCAATGACCGCAAATAAAGGTTTTTTTTTCATAATTTAATTTTTACTTTTGTAAATTTCAATTAAGGTAACTTCAAAAATTAACGTTGAATAAGCAGGAATTACTTTACCCATCTCTCTATGTCCATAAGCTAACTGATAAGGTATTACTAAACATCGTATCCCTCCTTTTTTCATTTTCAACAAACCTAATTCCCATCCTGGAATAACTAGTCCTTTTCCTATTTTAAAATTAAATAAGGTAGGAGTTGGTCTAAATGGCTTTTCAACGGTGCTATCAAATTTCTTTCCCTTAGCATCACAGAAGTTTTCAGTTTTAACATTTTTATCGAATAACCAACCATCATAATGAAGAGATAGGTTGTCATTAACTTCTACTTCTAAATTAACTTCAGATTCTTTTAAATCTTTAATAATCAATGTTTTAGGGGGTTCTATAGAAAATAAATAATTTTTTGTTGGAAGTAACATCAAAAGTAAATTTATAAGAAAAAATTTAATCATAACTTTTATCTATAAACTGAAGGCTTTTTTCTAAAGCAAAGTTTGCTGATTCTTGGTTGTATGACTTTCTATCCTCACAATTAAACCCATGATCAGCATTATCATATTCATGAACAATTAAATCATGTTCCTGATTTTTTGAGAAACTTTTTACTTTCTCTACTTTTTCTTCAGGTATTCCAGTATCTAATTTTCCAAAATGCACCATGGTAGGATTGTTTATTTTTTTATCTAAAAAATCAGGTATGCTAGAACCATAATAACATACGGATTTATCAAACAAAAAGCTTTTTTGCGTTGCTATCCAAGCTATAGACCCGCCATAACAAAAACCTAAACATGTGACTTTAAATCTTTGTTTTAGCAATGATGCTAATGCGACTACATCCATTACAGGATGATCCCAACCAAGCTTTTCTTTTAAATAAATTCCTTTTTTAAAACCACTTTTATCATAACTTAGATTAACTTCTTGTTCTATTCTAGAGAAAATATCCGGTACATATACTAAATAACCTTTTTTCGCTAGTTTTTCTGCAAAATTATGTATATGTTTAGTTGTTCCAAATATTTCATAAACTAAAACTATCGCAGACTTTGTTTTATCATCTGGAACATACTCTAAATATGGAACAGAAAAATCATCTGCAGATTTAAAATAATTTATTTTTTTTTTATTCATACTTTTATTATACATTAAACCTAAATAAAACAACATCACCGTCTTTAATTATATATTCTTTTCCTTGAGTTTTAACTAAACCTAGGTTTTTTGCATTTGCTTCTCCACCTGCATTAATTAAATCCTTATAATTAATTACTTCTGCTGCAATAAATCCTTTTTTAAAGTCAGAGTGAATAGTGCCTGCTGCATCTGGAGCGCTTGAACCTATAGGAATAGTCCAAGCTTTACTTTCTTTTGGTCCAGAGGTAAAAAAAGTTATCAAATTAAGCAATTCAAATCCTGCAGTTATAAAAGTGTCGAGCCCAGAAGAAATTATTCCTAAACTTTCCATCAGTGCTTCTTTTTCCTTTTGATCATCAAATGAAGATAACTCTTCTTCAATTTTTGATGATATTTTTACATAATTAACATTTTTTTTTCCTGAAAAACCTTCTACAAGCTTAGAAAAACTATTTCCTTTATCTATGGAGTCCTCATCTACATTAGCAACGTACATTAAAGGCTTATAACTTAATAACCCAGAGTTTTTAATTACTAATGACTCCTCATCATTCAAATCTTTAATATTAAGAATATTACCTTTTTCAAGTTCCGACTTGACCTTAGTTAAAGTAGTAAAGTTTATTTGATGTTCATCTTTAGAGCTTTTCAATGATTTTTTTATTTTTTCTAACATTTTTTCTATTCTTGAAATATCAGATAAAATTAATTCACTATCTATTATTTCTATATCACTTATAGGATCAATCCTATTATAAACATGAGAAATATTTTTATCTTCAAAGCATCTTACCACATGAATAATAGCGTCTACTTCTCTAATATTAGAAAGAAATTGATTTCCAAGTCCTTCTCCTTTACTTGCTCCTTTTACAAGGCCTGCAATGTCTACAAATTCTATTTGACCATTAATAGTATTTTTTGATTTATTGATAGATGATAGTTCCTTAAGCCTAATATCTGGGATAGGTACCCTTCCTATATTAGGCTCAATCGTACAAAAGGGATAGTTTTCTGAAGAAGCTTTTTGTAAGCCTAATAAAGCATTAAATAATGAAGATTTTCCTACATTAGGCAACCCTATAATTCCACATTTAAAACCCATTTTTAATCCGTAGAAATAATGTTTAAGAAAGTGTTTATGTCATTTTTGAGTAGATATGAAATATTATCTACTAATTTATCAGATTTCTTTTTTATTTTATTAAAATCATTATTAGAAAACTTTTTTAAAACATAGTCTTTGGCTTCTAGAAAGTTGTTTGGTTTACCAACTCCTATTCTTATTCTGAAATAATCTCTTCCAATATGCATATCAATACTTTTTATACCATTGTGGCCAGCATCACTTCCGCCATATTTTACTTTAATCCGTGAAACTGATAAATCTATATCATCATGAATGATAAATATTTTATTAACAGGAATTTTATAAAAAGTTGCTATTTCCGAAACTGCTTTACCTGAGTTATTCATGTATGTCATAGGTTTCATTAATAATACTTTTTTTTCAAGTATTTTACCTTTGAATGTGTGACAGTTATTACTTTCTTTATATTTTTCAAAGTCATATTGCGTAATGATTTTATCTATAACTTTAAATCCTACATTATGTCTAGTATCTGTATACTTTTTGCCTTTATTACCTAATCCAGCAATCAAATACATATGTTATTTTTTTTCTGAAGTTTCTTCATCTTTAGCTTTTTGCTCTTCTTTGGAATCAGTTGCTTCAGTTGACTCACCGTCTTGCTCTTCTTCTGATTTTTCTTCAGTTGATTCAGCAGAGACTAATGCTGATGGCGCAAGAATACTTGCAACTGTAAAATCTCTATCCGTAATCGTAGGCTTAATAGCTGAGTCCATTTGTGTATGACTTATGTGAATACTATCTCCAATCTCAAGGCCATCCAAATTAAATTCAAAATTTTCTGGTATATTTTTTACTGGGCAAATCACTTCTACTGTATATCTAACCACATTTAAAACACCACCTCTCTTTAATCCAGGACTTAATGCCTCATTAATAAATTTTACTGGAACTTCAATAGTCACCTTAGTGTCGTCATTAACTCTAAGAAAATCAACATGTTCTAAACGGTCAGTAACGGGGTTTTGCGATATTTCTTGAACTATAACTCTAGTTTTAGTTTTATCAATGGATAAGTCATATATTTTATTCAAGAAGGAAGAATCATTAATAGCAACTCTTAGATCTTTTATATCTAATGAAATAGGTTGAGGATTTTTACCATCTCCATAAATAATGGCTGGTATCTTACTTTCTCCTCTTACTTTTTTAGAACTATTAGAACCTACAGCCTCTCTTGAAAAAGCATTTAAAATACTAATATCTTTCATTTTTATACTCCTTAATTAAATAAACTAGATACTGAACTATAATTATCAATTCTTTTAACAGCCTCTGCTATTAATGGTGCAATTGATAATCTTCTTATTTTACTCTTTTTTTCATTAGAAATCTCTTTTATAGTATTAGTTGTAACCAATTCTTTTAGTTTAGAACTTTTTAATCTTTCTAATGCTGGTTCAGAAAAAACACCGTGACTAACATAAGCAGAAACTGATTTTGCTCCTTCAGACAATAATGCGTCAGCAGCATTTGTTAGGGTTCCTGCAGTATCAACTATATCATCAATAAGAATACAATCTTTATTTTTTACATCACCAATTATATTTAAAACTTCTGATACGTTTGCTTTTTCTCTCCTTTTATCAACAATTGCTAAATTTACATCTAATTTATTTGCAATATATCTAGCTCTAACTACGCCTCCAACATCAGGAGAAGTAATTATGGTATCTTTTAAAGAGAAGTTATCTCTTATATCATTGACCAAAATAGGTGCAGCATAAAGATTATCAACTGGTATGTCAAAAAAACCTTGAATTTGTCCAGCATGTAGGTCAATTGTTAAAACTCTATTAGCTCCGGCTGTGGTAATAAGATTCGCAACTAGCTTTGCAGAGATTGGAGTCCTAGGACCAGGTTTTCTATCTTGTCTAGCATATCCAAAATACGGCATTACTGCAGTTATTTGTTTTGCCGATGCTCTTTTTAGTGCATCTACACATATTAGTAATTCAATTAAATGATCATTTGCTGGTTTAGATGTTGATTGAATTAAATAAACGTCTTGTCCCCTGACATTTTCATTAATTTCTACAAACATTTCCTCATCGGCAAACTTTTTTATAGTTACATCTGTTAAAGGTAAATTTAAAATAGAAGCAATTTCACTTGATAGATCTTTATTACTATTACAGGTCATTAATTTCATTTTGATAACTTTCTATAAAAATTTTAAGCCTTATTTACTAAACTTGTCTACAAATATCTATTTTTACTTTAATATTAAAGACAACATTCTACCATAATCCTTATATCCTTTATGAACAGAATATCTATAACTAAAAAATCTTTTAGGATACTTATATGTATCTGATTTGGATGACCATATATCTGAAATATCATTTTTTTTTAAAATATAAGTTATACACCCTCTTAGGTTAAAATTAAAGTAGTTTTTATTTTTTTTTGTTTCAAAAAATAGCTTTGATTCAGGATATTTTTCTAAAAAAACATCTTTAAAATTTTTTTTAACTTCATAACTATTTCTTCCTATACAAGGACCTAAAGCGAATATTAGATCTTTTTTCTTATAATTTAACTCCGTAACTTGAAAAATAAAATTTTCAATAATACCACTTTGTATACCTTTCCATCCAGCATGAATAACTCCAGTAAGTTTTTTTTTTTTATGACCGATTAAAATTGGACAGCAATCTGCTGTTAATACTCCTAAAGCTATTCCAGAAATTGTATTTATAATTCCATCACATTTGTAATTTTTTTGATTAGTTTTAAATACTTTTATTTTATTGCTGTGAAATTGCTCTGGTACAACTAATTTTTCTATATCGAGGTTAAATTGATTTAGTATGAGCATTCTATTTTTTTCAATATTTTTATTATCATCACTTGATGAGTAACCACAATTTAGAGAATTAAAATAAGACCCTGAAACACCACCTATTCTCGAAAAAAACCCATGCTGGTAAGTATCCAAATTTTTACTTTTTATATATTTCATTTAAATAAACTCATAATTGTATTTGGTATCGGTTATTATTAAAACTTTAAATATCTTTCCCATATAATTATCTCCAATTAATCTTAATTTTTGTAAAAGTAATTCATTTTTTTGTTTTGGGTTATTTTTTATTAAAAGGTTAATCCTTTCATTAATGCCATAACTTTGTAGAAAAAAGGACTGAGTAAATGGACCAAAAACTTTACAATTATTGTTAACGGATATTTTTTTAATTAAATCAAAGTCTGGCTTATAACTAATATCACAGTTTCCCAAATCAAAAAATAAGTCGACCTTCCTGTGTTGTTTTAATGACTCAATTGTACCTTGTTTGCTTTTTTTATTTCTGGCATAGTCAATTAAGATAAAAATTCCACCAAAGGAACTAATTTTTTTGCAAATATCTGCTAATAAATTAATCATATAGCCTGAGTACTCAAAAATATAACCATCAGGTGGGTTGTTTGGAAAGCAAAAGTTTATCTTAGTTGGGTTTTTAGCTATTGAAAATTTGAATTTCTCATTTTTATCCAAACAAATAACAATTTCATACCATTTATTTTTTCGAAAAATATACTGATTTACAGGTAAAGCATCAAAGAATTCATTAGCAATTATGATATTAAAGTTCTCAGATACTTTTCCAATATCATCAATAATAGAAGGAGATAAATCTAACTCTTTAAGATATCTAAAAAATGACTTTGATTTTTCTAGAAAATATATAGCATCAATTTTTTTAAAAAAATCAATATTTAGCTTTTTTAGTGTTCTTAAAATATCTCTTGTAAGAAAGCCTCTTCCAGGACCTAACTCTACTAAAGAAACTAATTTATTTTTTTTTATTTTACTATAATTAAGTAGTAAAGAATTAGAGAGAATTTCTCCAAAAGTTTGACTTATTTCAGGAGCTGTAATAAAATCACCAGACTTTCCAATTATTTTATTATTATTGTAGTAGCCTAATTCGTCATGATATAGTACAACATTAAAAAATTTTTCTACAGAAATAAACCCAAATTTTTTAATATTTTTTTTTAATATTATTTCTATATTTTTCATTTACCTTAAAAAAAATAACATATCCTATAAGTATCATTGGTAGGGATAATAAAATTCCATTAGTCAAAAAATTGCCAAATAAATAGCCTAAATGACTGTCAGGCTCTCTAATAAATTCAATAAAAACTCTAAAAGTTCCATATAGAATTAGAAATAAGCTTGCACAATAGCCTGCAATAAAAAACTTTTTTCTGTAAAAATAATTTAATATTAATAATAATATTAGACCTTCTAAAAAAGCCTCATAAATTTGACTGGGATGTCTGGGTGTTTGGCCACCGTTAGGAAATACAACTCCCCAAGGTAAAGATGTTGGTTTACCCCATAACTCTGAATTTATAAAGTTAGTTACTCTACCAAAAAAAATTCCAATTGGAGCTGCACATGCTACTACGTCCATAAATTTTAAAAAATTTAAATTTTTTCTTTTACAAAATATATATGTACTTAAAATCACACCTAAAAGACCTCCATGAAAAGACATTCCTCCCTTTCTTATATCTAGTATTATTAGTGATAAGTTATTTAGGTAAAAATTTAAATCATAAAAAACTACGTACCCTAATCTTCCACCAATAACTGTTCCTAGAGCAATCCAAAAAATAAGGTCATCAAAAGCCTCTTTTTGTAATATATTTTTATGATTAATAATTTTTTTTGAATAAAATAACCCTAATAATAAACCTGTTGCATATGCTATTCCATACCATTGAATATCAATGCCAAAAAAACTAAAGGCTGTTGGGTTAATGTTAGGAAAAGATATCATGTGTTTTTAAAATATTAATATAATCATTTACACCTTCTTCAAGCGAGTAAAACTTTTTGGCATATCCTAACTTTCTTAATTTACTAAGGTTAGC
The DNA here is from genome assembly GCA_002732015.1 of Candidatus Pelagibacterales bacterium. Taxonomy (GTDB): domain Bacteria; phylum Pseudomonadota; class Alphaproteobacteria; order TMED109; family TMED109; genus JAYYAX01. The sequence continues at coordinate 24,141 of PCCU01000005.1, read as the reverse complement.
TTGTGTATGATATTGATACTGACTTTTTAATTTCTCAGGCATTTCTATATATCTTACATTGATATTTTTATTTAAAGATTTATACACAGCATTTACCAAGTCATTAAACGTATTAGCTTTTCCAGTACCAATATTAAAAACTCCTGATATTTTTTTATTATCTAAAAACCACACTAAAGCATTAATACAATCTTTAACATAAACAAAATCTCTTTCCTGTTCACCATCAAGATATTTTTTTTTATAAGACTTAAATAGAAATGTTTCCTGATTTTCTTTGATTTGTAAAAAAGTTTTCAAAACTATAGATATCATATTCTTTTTATGAAATTCATTTATTCCATAAACATTAAAAAACTTAAGAGCTACCCACTGAGAGGGGCAAAATCCAAAAGTTTTTTTTAAAAAAATATTTCTTATATCAACTTCATTTTTTGTCCATCCATAAACATTCATAGCTTTTAAATTTTTTAAAAAATTTATATCTTCATTGTCTTCAAATCCTAGATCTCCATTTCCATATGTTGCAGCAGAAGAGGCATAAATAAGTCGGATATTATTTTTACTGCATATTTTCCACAACTTAGTGCTAAATAATACATTTTCAATCCATTGTTTATTTGGATATTTATGAGTAGTAGCAGAAATTGCACCTAAGTGATAAATCAATTTAACATCATTAACAGAAATAAATTCAAATAAATTATCAGGGGGTATAATTCTTTTTATCTGGTCATATTTATTAAAATAATTTTTTTTTACTAATTCTGGGTAATCGCATAAAAAAACTTCTTGCTTTTTTTCAATAAGGGCATTTATTAAATTACTTCCAATAAATCCAGCACCACCAGTTACTATTATCATAAAACCCTCATTATATTTACAACTTAGAATATTTAATTATATTATGTATATCAATAAAATGTATAGGTTATTATGAAAAAACAAAAAATTTTGAGTGACTTTATGACTGTTGCTGGGGGCATATTAAAAAGTTTTGAAGGAGCAAAGGATTATTCTAAAATGAAACTAAAGGAAAAATTCTCAGTAGCTATTGAAGATATGAATTTTATGAAAAAGATTGAGTTTGAAGAAATGAGGGAAATGATAATAAAATCAAGAAATGAAATTGATGAATTAAGAAAAAAATTAGTCAGTATTGAGAAAAAGTTAAATAAAAAGAAATAAATTCTGGTAAATTACCTTATATTGCGTTATTATTATCTATACATACTATATAAGGTATTAAATGAGTCAAATAAAAGTACAAAATATTCAGAAAACTGAAGACCCTTTAGATATGATAGAGGAAGTAGTTTTAGCAAATGGATGGGAATATGATAGAGACGACAATAAAAACATTCATGTTCAAGTAGGAGGAAATTGGTGTGATTATCAGCTATCTTACGGTTTAAATGAAAAAGGAAACATTATTTACATATCATGTGCATTAGATATAAAAGTAAGTGATAAAAGTTCTAATGAAATATATAAATTACTCTCAAACATTAATCAAAAGTTAGCTTTAGGTCATTTTGAAGTTTGGATAGAAGATGGGTGGCCTATTTTTAGGCATTCCATACTCATCTCAAATAGAAAATCTTTTAGTAAATCTCAAATAGAAGAAGTAAGTTTGATAGCGCTAGAAGAGTGTGAGCGATTTTACCCAGCATTTCAGTTTTTATTATGGGATAATAAAAATGCAAATGACTCTTTAGACAGTTTAATGCTATACACTTTAGGTGAAGCCTAGTTTAAAAATATGAAAATCCTTATAATTGGCGCTGGAAAGATGGGGGAAGCAGTGCTTAGAAGTTGGTTATCAGATAGTTCTAAGTTAAAAAAAGTAATTTCTGTAGTAGAAGTAAACTCAAAAAAAAGAAATATTCTTAAAAAAAACTATCCTTTAGCAGAGTTTAGTGAGTATGTTCCAGATACGTGGAAGGGTGATTTAATATTATTTGCAATAAAGCCTCAAACTTTTTCAAATATTGCAAAAGTAATTAATTCAAAAAATATATCTACAAAAATAATATTATCAATTATGGCAGGGATAACTTTGAGTAGTTTAGAAAATCTAATTCATGGTAAAGCAGTTTTTTTTAGAGCAATGCCTAATCTAGCTTCTAGCGTAGGTAGCGGTGTTACTGGTGTTTTTGCAAGAAAGCCAATAATATCAAGTTATAAAAAAAAAATAGAACAATTACTTACCACTTTGGGTTGGGTATATTGGCTGAAAAGCGAAAAATTATTTGATCCTCTAACAGCAATTTCAGGTAGTGGCCCTGCGTACATATTTTTATTTTTAAAAATAATGAAAAATTCATCTAAAAACCTTGGCTTTTCTGAAAAAATATCAAATCAATTAGTATTAAAAACCTTCAAAGGAGTGTCTGAGATTTTGAAAAAAAATAGCAACTTAGAAGAATTAATTTCTGATGTAGCTAGTCCAGGAGGAACAACAGAAGCAGCATTAGAAGTACTAATAAAAAGTAAACCAAACTTGAAGGTAATTTTAAATAAAGCTATATTAGCAGCTAATAAAAGGTCTATAAAATTAGGGAAAAATGCAAAAAAACAATGAAAAAATATTAAATATATTTTTTAAACAGGCTGAGCTAGGAAATTGGAAAAAGGTCAAGGTAGAAGATATAGCAAAAAAATTAAATATTAGAGAAAGTGATTTAAAAAAACAAATACCTAATAAGAATTATTTTTTAGACTTTTATAATATTTATATCGATAAAGAGGTTATTAAAGGTATATCAGATGAAGAAATAAAAATTTCTTCCAACGATGAAGTTATTCAAGAGTACTTTATGTATAAACTAGAAATCATGTCTAAGCACAGGTTCGGGATTATTAATATAATTAATGCTTCTTTAAAAGATCCTTCTTTTTTATTGATAAATTTAAAAAGCAATAAAAATAGTATTAGTAAATTTTTAAAAAAAGTTAAATCAAAAAAAACAAGTATAAGTCAAATAGTTTTAACAAAATTGTTACTTACAGTTTGGTTGTTAGCATTTAATAAATGGTTATATGCTGAAAATGAGAAGGATGCGGGTTTTTCAATAATTAATAAGGGAATTAAGAGAATAAAAACTAATACAAGTTTATTTTCTAAAGTTTAGGGCAAGTATATTTTTACTTTAAGTCCTCCAATAGAAGAGTCACCTAATTTTAGACTTCCACCATGTTCACTAACTATATTTCTCGTAATAGTTAAACCTAATCCAGTATTAGCAGATTTAGATAACCGTGACTCATCTATTCTATAAAAAGCTTTTATGACATCATCTCTTTTATTTTTAGGAACACCTGGCCCATCATCTTCAAATATAATTAAAGTTCCCTTATTTTGAACTTTGGTAGCTGAAACCAATATTTCATTTCTGGCATAAAAAAAAGCATTAGATAATACATTATTTAATGCTCTCTTTATTGCCAAAGGCTTTACAAAAAATGTAATATTTTTTTTTATTTTCAGTTTTACTTTAATTTTTTTAGGATTATTACTATTTTTTACTATCTTTTTAAAGAATGAATAAATATTTTCATTTTCTATTTTTTCTTCTCCTTCACCTTTGGCAAAGGCAAGATAAGAATCTATCATTTCTTTCATTTCTTCTACATCTTTACTAATATTATTAGAAGCATTTTTATCTTTTAATAGAGCAATCTGAAGTTTAATTCTGGTTAAAGGTGTTCGTAAATCATGACTTATTCCCGCCAGCATTAAAGTGCGTTGTTTAATTTGATTTTTTATTCTTTCTCTCATTTTTATAAAAACTTTTGCTAATAGACGTAATTCAAAAGATCCTTTAGGAAATAATTTAAAATTATTATTTCCTTTTCCAAGTTCTTCGGCTGCCTTCATAATATTATTTAGTGGATTGATTTGTTTTCTCATAAAATAAAATGCTAAGCAAATTAATAAAATTGATGTTGATACCATCCAAATTATGAATACTTCAATTGTAGAACTATGTAATGTTTTTCTGGGAACTTCGAAAGTTATTACGCCCTGTTGAGTTTGAACATAAATTTGAACTCTATTTTTCAGACTTTTAGTATTAAATTTATAAGGTTTAAATAATCTTTCTTTTAAGGAATAGTATAATGTTTTATCTAAGAGTGACCTAATTTTATGTTGCTCATAATTTTTTAATGAATTATTTTTATCAATTTTTGATTTAATCATAAAGTTTTCTTCAGCTAATTTAAATAACTTAATGTAAGAATTTTTATCATTTTCAAGTTCCGAAATTATAAAAGCTATCTGTCCACCTAAACCTAAAACTAACCTTCTACCAACATCTTCCCAGTGTCTCTCATAAAAAAAATATGTAAGCACAGTTTGTAAAATTAACATTGGCACTACAATAATAGTTAATGCTCTTCCAAAGAAAGTTTTTGGTAAAAATTTTTTTACATTCATAATGTTTCTATTTCCATTTTATAACCTATCCCTCTAGAGGTTAATAAAAGGTTTTGATGATTAGGAATCTTATTTATTTTTTCTCTTAATCTTTTTATTATAACATCTACAGATCTATGAGAAATCTTCAATATGTTGGCAAGATCTTCTCTTTTAACAGCAATATTTGAATTTTTATATAAATGAAATAAAACCTTACTCTCATTGAAAGTAAGTTTAATTTTATTTTCTTTAAAAGTTAAAATATGTTCTTTTGAATTAAAAATACAATCACCTAAGATAATAGAGTTTGCTTCGATATTTAATACGGTCCTTCTTTTAATAATATTTTCAATTCTTAATAGTAGTTCTTCAGGTTCAAATGGCTTACATAGATATTCATCAACACCAGTTTTTAAACCTTTTATTCTGTCTTCAACTTCACTCATTGCTGAAAGCATAAGGATAGGAATATTAATAATATTTTTACATTTTTCTGCAAAAGAAATACCACTTTCTCTTGGAAGCATTACATCTAATATTATAAGATCATATAATATATTTGACATTTTAATTCTTGCTGTATGAGTATCTTCTGAGGTATCTACTAAATAACCTTGTCCAAAGAGAAAACTTTTTAAAAGTTTTCTGAGTTTTTCATCATCATCTATTACCAATATGTGCTTTTTTTGAAACATAACCTAAGATATCAAAATAATTTTTTTTATATATACTTATCTTTTATTTGAATATTATAATTAATTTAACTATAAATAACATAGGAGGAGTAGTGAATTACGCGGATCTTAAAGGGTATATTTTCTTTGATGATGAGCTTGTTGAGTGGAATAATGCTAAGCTTCATGTTTTAAGTCATGGTCTTCATTATGCTAGTTCAGTATTTGAAGGAGAAAGGTCATACAAAACAAAAATTTTTAAAGAGAAAGAACATACTGATAGACTTATACATTCAGCTAAAACTTTAGGTTTTGAACTACCATATAGTTCTACAGAAATCTTTGAAATAAGAAAAAAAGTATTAGATGCAAACAAAATTTCAGATGGTTATATAAGACCTGTAGCATGGAGAGGAAGTGAAATGATGGGAATATCGGCACAAAAAAATACCATACATTTTGCAGTTGCTGCTTGGGAGTGGCCTTCTTATTTCTCCCCTGAAGCTAAACTCAAAGGAATAAAACTTAATATATCAAAATGGAAAAGGCCTGATCCTTCGACTGCTCCAGTTAATACAAAGGCAGCAGGACTATATATGATATGTACCTTGTCTAAACATGAAGCTGAAAGTCAAGGTTTTGATGACAGTTTAATGTTAGACTATAGAGGATACATAGCTGAAGCGACAGGAGCCAACATATTTTTTGTTAGAGATGATGAAATACATACTCCAATAGCGGATTGCTTTTTAGATGGAATAACAAGACAGACTATAATTGCATTAGCTAAAGAACAGGGAATAAATGTATTAGAAAAGAGAATAAAGCTAGAAGATTTAAACACTTATCAAGAATGTTTCGTGACTGGCACTGCTGCAGAAGTAACACCAGTAAATCAAATAGGAGAATATAAATTTATTCCTGGAATAATTTGTCAAAATCTTATTGAGAAGTATTCTTTGTTGACAAATAGTTAAATTCAGTTATTCCACTTTAGCTCTTCTAAGTTATCACTGTCTAAGGCCTCTACCCAATGTCCTGAACTTTTTGTCTTTTCAAACTTCCAAAATGGACCCTTTGTTTTTAACCAATCTATTAGAAAGTGACAAGAATTAATAGCATCTTTTCTGTGTTTAGAAAGTGTAATTACCAATACAATATTTTCTCCTGGAAATAACTCTCCATACCTGTGTATAATTAGACTATCTAATAATTTCCATCTTGAGAGAGCTTCATCTTCAATTTTTTGTAACATTTTTTCTGTCATTCCAGGATAATGATCAAGAGTCATTGAAATTAGGTCTTTTTCCTTAGCTTTATTTCTTACAATTCCAATAAAACTACTTATTGCACCTACATTATTATTTTTATTAAGTAAAATTTTTGTTTCCTTTTCTACTGAAAAGTCTTCTGATTGTACTTTTATCATTAACCACCTGTCATAGGAGGAAAAAATGCTATTTCATCCTCGTTTTTAATTTTTTCATTTATATCAACTATATTCATATTTTTAGAAAACTTTATTGAAGATAAATCGCTAAATATTTTTTTATAATCATCATTAATTGTAATTAAGAAATCTATCAGGTCAGATATATTTTTAATATTCTCATTTAAAGTTATATCTTCTTGGCTTTTACCTATACCATCTTTAATCCACGAAAAGTATAAAATTTTCATTATTTCGTTCTCACTTTATTATTTTGAAATACTTTATAACAATATTGAAAACCTGTATACAATGTCAAGAAGGTTACTAACCAAAGCCCCCAAATACAAAAATTAATTAACTTTTCAATATTTTTCTCTTCAAAAAAAAATAACCCATTATGAGAGCTGTATAAAATTAAAAGAAAACTAAGAATAAAAAATTGTAAGGTAGTCTTAATTTTAGATAGGCTTGAAACATTAACATTTTTATTACTTTTTATTAAAGAAAACTCTCTAATACCAGATATTAAAAATTCTCTAAAAATAATTAAAATTGAAGGAAGCAAAACCATATTATCAACTGAACTTAAAAACAACAAAGCAGATGAGGTTAAAATTTTATCAGATATTGGATCAAATACTTTCCCAAAATTTGATACAATATTTAACTTCCTTGCCAAATATCCATCTAAATAATCAGTAATACTAAGCATAAGAAATATATAAAATAATAATTGGGACTGAATTTGTTGATTATTAAAAATTACCAAAACACTTATAAAGTAAAAAGGAGATGCTAACCTCAAACAAGTTAATATATTTGGTAGATTTTGCATATTTTAATTTTTATCAAAAAAGTTATAAATATCTATAGCAGTTTCTTTGCTTATACCCGGAACCTTGCAAAGTTTTTCCAGAGTAGCATTTTTTAGTTCTTCAAGGCTTTTAAAGTATAATAACAGATTTTTTTTTCTTTTAGCTCCCACATTAGGTATCATATCAATTTCTGAAGTAAATAGATTTTTCTTTCTAACAATTTTATGGTTGTTAATGGCATATCTATGAGCTTCATCTCTCAAACGAAGTAAATAGTAAAATAAAGGATTATTTTTTTTTAAAAAAATCTCTCTACCATTTACACAATAAAATCTTTCATTTTCGGCATTTCTTTTTTTTCCTTTACTAATTGAAATCAAATTTATATTTAATAAATTCATTTTTTCTAAAACTTCCCTTGCTTTAGAGAGTTGACCTTTTCCTCCATCAATTATAATTAAATCAGGTAAGTCTCCATGCTTTATTCTTCTAGTTAAAACTTCTTGTATCATAGAGTAATCATCCTGAGTATTGGAGCTTTTTATATTGAACTTTCTATATTTATCTTTAACAAACCCTTCCTTATTAGCCACAATATAACTACCTACTGCTTCCTTTCCTGAAAAATGTGAGTTATCATAAACTTCAATATTATTAATATTATTGATAAAATTAAATTTAATTTTTAAGTTATCTAATAAACTTTTAGTTTTACTCATTTCAGATATTTTTTTTGCTAGATTTTTTTCAGCAGTTTTTATTGCTTCTTTTACTATAAGTTTTGTATCAGCTTTAGTTGCCAATAAAATTTCTATAGTTGATTTTGTTTTAGTAAAAAATGCTCTTTCTAACAGCTTCTTTTCGGGCATATTATGAGATACGATTATTTTTTTAGGAATATTTTGAGTAGTATAAAATTGCAAAATAAATTTTTGTAGAATAATTCCTAGATCTTCTTCTATTTTATTTTCGACATAGTTAGTATTTGAGCCAAAGTTTTGACCATTTCTACAGAATGTCACTTCTACTGCAATGTGATTATTAATGCAAACAATACTGAAAATATCTGATTCTTCAATATTTTTATATAAATTTTTAAAAGCATGATAAGTTTTTTCTAGTGACCTAATTTTATCTCTAAAATTAGCTGCCCTTTCATAATTTAATTCTTTTGAGGCGGTATTCATTTCTTTGATAAGACTATTTATCAAGTTACTATTCTTTCCATTCATGTAACTTTGTAAATTAGATACTATTTCCTGATATGCATCAGCAGAAATCTCTCCTGTACATGGTGCTGAGCACCTTTGGATTTGAAATTGTACACAAGGTCTTTTTCTATTAAGTAATTCATAGTCTGAGCAAGTCCTCAATGCAAAAATTTTTTGTAATGTATCTAATGTAACATTCACGTGATATGCAGAGGCAAATGGACCATAGTAGCAATGCTTATCATTTTTTTTTCCTCTGTGTTTTTTAATTTGAGGCCATTTATGACCTAGTCTAAATTCTATATTAGGATAGGTTTTGTCATCTTTAAGTAAAATATTAAATTTAGGCTTAATTTCTTTAATAAGACTAGCTTCTAATAATAAAGCTTTTGTTTCATCTGGTGTAGAGATATATTCGATTTTATCTATGAGACTAATCATTTTTTGTAGTCTATTATTAAACCTAAGAGGGTTTGCATATGAGCTAACCCTTTTAGCCAAATTTTTAGCTTTTCCAATATAGAGGATTTCATTGGTAACAGATATCATTTTATAAACGCCACTACTATTAGGAAGAGTGTTAACAGTTTTTTTTATATTATTAATTCCTTGTTGCAATTTATTATTACAAATTATTTTTTAATGATTTCTCTAAACTAACTCCAACTTCTTGATTGCCACTTAATATATTACATTTAATTATTTCAATTTTTATTTTTTTTACATTACTTATCTTTTCTAATTTTAAGCTTAGTTGTTGCGCCAAAGTTTCTAAAAGGTTAATGTGACTATAATTCTTTATTTCATCAAGAATAGATATTATTTTTTCATATGAAACAGTACTAGTTATAATATCTTTAGATTTAACTTTAATTAAATCTAAATTTACCGATATTTTTATTTTTTGCTTTTTATTTTTCTCATTAGCATAAATTCCTATTGAGCAATTAGTAATATAGTTTTTCACAAAAATAGATTTTTTTTTCATTCAGTCCAGTACCTTTGTTTTGTTATTGACTTGTCCCCATCCTAAATGCTGACCACCGTCTAGAGCTATCATTTGACCAGTAATTGAATTTACTTTTAAAAGAAATGAGATAGTTTCTGCTACTTGCTCAGGTTTAGCTCCTTTTTGCAGTGGTAATGATTTACACTGCGATTTAAATTCTTCATCTGTTTGAAATTTACTTTTTATAGTAGGTCCTGGGCCTATAGCATTTACTCTTATTTTAGGAGCTAGTTCTAAAGCCAAAGTCTTCGTCATTGTCCACAAGCCTGATTTAGATGCAGTATAACTTAAAAAATGAGGTGTCAAATTTAGAACTCTTTGATCAATAATATTAAAAATATTTCCATTTTTTTTAGAAGGAAGTGCTTTAACGAATTCTTTTGAAAGCATCAAAGGAGCATATAAATTTGGAACTATATGATTATTCCATGTATTGGCAGTCATATTTTTTAAATTATCGTAACTAAAAGTAGAAGCATTATTTATAAGACAATCAACGATAATGGACTTCTTTTTAAGATCATTAAAAATTTTTATAACTTGATTAGGTTTGTTTAGATCGGCTTGAACTGCTATAGATATTATTTTGCTATTTTTATTTAATTCTTTACACAGTTCAAGAGCTTCTTTTTTAGATTTGTTATAGTGAATAATTACATTCCTGTTTTCACTAGCTAATTTTTTAGAAATTGACTTTCCTATTCTTTTTGAACCTCCTGTAACGAGAGCTGCATATTTCATATCACTCATTTTATGCTTAACTCATTTTTTTCCAAATCAGAAATTTCATCTCTTAACTTTGCAGCTTTTTCAAAATTTAAAGCCTCTGCTTCTTTATACATTTCTTTTTTCAGAGTATGAATATAAGATTTAAGATTATTTCTATTATTATCATTTTTAACATTTTGCTTTTCCTCTATTTTAATATTTTCTAATAAATCTCTTACATTTTTTTTAATAGTTTTAGGCTTAATATTATTTTTAGTATTCCAATCTATTTGTTTTTGTCTTCTTCTACTAGTCTCATCTAAAGCTGATTTTATTGATTGTGTTTCTGTATCAGCATATAAAATTACTCTTCCGTTAATATTTCTAGCAGCTCGCCCTATAGTCTGTATTAGTGATGTTTTTGACCTAAGAAAACCTTCTTTGTCTGCATCAAGAATTGCAACTAGTGCGCATTCTGGAATATCTAGGCCTTCTCTTAAAAGATTTATACCAACTAAAACATCAAACTCTCCAAGTCGGAGTTCTCTTATAATTTCAATTCTTTCCAGAGTATCTATATCTGAATGTAAATATTTTACTTTAATATTATTTTCTTTTAAATAATCAGTAATATTCTCTGCCATTCTTTTTGTTAAAGTAGTAACTAAAACTCGAAAATTATTTTCAATAGTCTTTTTTATTTCCCCTAATAAGTCATCTATTTGATTTTTTGCTGCTCTAATTTCACATTTTGGATCTACTAGTCCTGTAGGTCTTATAACTTGTTCTATAAAAACTCCTTTAGTTTGTTCTAATTCCCAAGGGCCAGGAGTAGCTGATACCATCACGGTTCTAGGGCGCATCGAATCCCATTCTTCAAACTTTAAAGGTCTGTTGTCTTTGCAAGAAGGAAGTCGGAAGCCATGTTCTGATAATGTACTTTTTCTATTTGCATCTCCTCTATACATCCCACCTATTTGAGGAACAGCAACATGACTTTCGTCTATGAATAGTATACTATCATCTGGAAAGTATTCAAATAACGTCGGAGGAGGTTCACCAGGATTTCTTCCAGATAAATATCTTGAATAATTTTCTATTCCTTGACACATGCCAGTAGTTTTTAACATTTCAAGATCATATTTTGTTCTTTGTTCAAGCCTTTGCATTTCTAACAATTTATTTTGTTTTTTGAGTTCTTTTAGTCTTTTTACTAAATCAGCTTCTATTTCTAAAATTGCTTGATCTAAAGTTGGTTTAGAAGCTATATAATGACTATTAGCATATACTTTTATCTTATCTAATAATTTAATTTTTTCTCCTGTAAGAGAGTCTATTTCATAAATGGAGTCAATATTATTCCCAAACATTTCGATTCGCCATGCAGTAAACTCTAAATGTGCAGGAAAAATTTCTATTATATCGCCTCTTAACCTAAATGATCCTCTTGTGAAATTAAAATTATTCCTTTTATACTGTAAGTTAACAAATTTTTTAACAATTTCTTCTCTAGAAATTTTTTGATTTTTAAATATTTCTAGTATCATTTTTGAATATGTTTCAACCGGTCCAAGTCCATAAATGCAGGAAACAGATGCTACAATAATTACATCACTTCTTTCAAACAATGCCCTTGTAGCTGAGTGCCTCATACGATCTATGTGTTCATTTATTGAAGCATCTTTTTCTATAAAAGTATCTGTTCTAGGAACGTAAGCTTCTGGCTGATAATAATCATAATATGAAACAAAATACTCTACAGCATTTTTAGGAAATAGTAACTTCATTTCTCCATATAACTGAGCGGCAAGAGTTTTGTTAGGTGCCATAATTAATGCTGGTTTTTGAATATTATTAATAACATTAGCTACTGTAAAGGTTTTACCTGAACCAGTTACACCTAATAAAACTTGGTTTTCTTCGTTCTTTTCTAACCCATTACTTAATTCTTTTATAGCTTCGATTTGATCACCAGAGGGTTTCATTTTTGTAATAAGATTAAATTTATTTTTCTCTATATTAGGAAATAAATCTTTTACTATTTCTTTATTAAGTTTTAGCATGCCAACCTATTTTTTCTGAATATTCTTTTATTTTTTGTAAAGCTAGCCTTATATTTTCTTCAGAATTAGCATAGGAAAATCTAATATATCCTTCTCCAAATTTTCCAAAGCTATTTCCAGACACTGCTGCAATACCTATCTTATTAAGTAAAATATTTTCTAAATCGTCAGATTTCAAGCCTGTTTTTTTAATTGAAGGGAATAAGTAAAATGCTCCTTTACTATTACTGCACTCAAAACCTTTTATGCTATTCAGTAAGTTGATCATTATTTTTCTTCTTTTATCAAATTCTGAAACCATTTGGTCAACTGAGCCTTGAGGTCCTTGTAAAGCAGAAATTGCAGCAAATTGAGTAGCAGTATTAGTACAAGAAAAAGAATTAATATTTAACTGTTCAGCAATTTTTGCAAATTCTGTAGGCCATACGCCATATCCTATTCTCCAACCAGTCATAGCATATGTTTTTGACCAACCATCTAAAATTATTACTCTATCTTGAATTTGAGGGTATTCTAGAAGAGATATAAATTCAGTATTATCATAAAGAATTCTACTGTAAATTTCATCAGAAAGTATTTTTATATATGGATATTTTTCTAGAATTGAAACCAATTTATCCATTTCTTTTTTTAAAATAACTCCTCCTGTAGGATTAGAGGGAAAATTTATAATTATCAAAGACGTATTTTCAGTTATAGAACTTTCAAATTTATTAAAATCTATTTTGAAGTTATTTGAAATATCTAGCTTTATAGGAATAGCTTTTGATCCTGAGTAGTTGATGACACTTTCATAAATAGGAAAGCCAGGATTTGGGTATATAATTTCTTTTCCTTTACCGCCAAACATTAATATAGCATGCCACATCGTTACTTTACCACCTGGAACAATAACGATATTTTCGGGACTAATTTTTGCTTTTCTTCTATTATAAATATCCGATGCTACCGCTTCTCTTAATTTAAGCATTCCTTTTCCTTGAGTGTAGCCATGCTCTCCATTTTTTAGAGCTGAAACCGCTGAGTCAACTATATGATCTGGTGTTTTAAAATCAGGTTGTCCTATACCCAAGTTTATAATTTCTTTTCCTTGCTGTTGAAGCTCTTGTGCTTTAGCAAGAAGAACAAAAGCACTTTCAGTTCCAAGGTTATTTATATTAGGATTAATTTTTTTCTCCTTAATTATTTTAAATATTAAAAAAAAGATATACTATTAATATCAAATAAATAATTTTTTATGAAATATAATTTTATATCTAATAGGGTAAATAGTATAAAGCCATCTCCCACAATTGCTGTGACCTCTAAAGCTAGAGAATTAAAAGCAGCAGGAAAAGATGTTATTGGTTTAGGAGCAGGAGAACCTGATTTTGATACTCCTACACATATAAAAAAAGCAGCCATAGAAGCCATAGAAATGGGTAAAACAAAATATACGGCAGTTGATGGTATTCCTGAGTTGAAAGAAGCTATTTGTAAAAAGTTTTTAAGAGATAATAATATAACTTTTGATACAAACGAAATTTCAGTAGGTGCTGGAGGCAAACAAGTTTTATTCAATGCTCTTTTGGCAACAGTAAATAAAGGTGACGAAGTTATAATACCTTCTCCTTATTGGGTATCATACCCAGATATGGTTGTTATAGCTGAAGGTGTTCCTGTAATTATTGAAACTGGTATAGAAAGCGATTTTAAAGTAACCTCAGAACAACTTAGAAAGGCAATAACGAATAAAACTAAATGGATTGTGATTAACTCTCCTTCTAATCCTACCGGGAGTTGTTATTCTGTAAATGAATTAAATGATATTGGAGAAATTTTAGATGAATTTCCTCACGTAGGTATTATTTCTGATGATATTTATGAGAAAATAGTTTATGACAATTTTAAGTTTTCTACTTTAGCTACTGTAATTCCCAAGCATAAAGACAGAATATTGACTGTTAACGGTGTATCTAAAGCTTATTCGATGACAGGTTGGAGAATAGGGTATGCAGGTGCGTCGAAAGATATTATTAAATCCATGGCTAAAATACAATCACAATCTACAACAAATCCTAGTTCCATTTCTCAATATGCAGCATTATCGGCTCTTAAAGGAGAGGAAGAATTTATTTTAAAAAATAATAAGATTTTTAAAAAAAGAAGAGATCTAATTTCAGATATTATAAATCAATGTAAGGGCTTAAGTGTAAATAAACCTTCTGGAGCCTTTTATATATTCCCTTCTTGCGCTCAATTAATAGGGTCTAAAACAAAAAAAGGATTAGTAATAGAGGACGATACTGTTTTTTGTGAGTACTTAATTGAAGAAGTTGGGGTAGCAGCTGTTCCCGGAACTGCTTTTGGAAAAAAAGGTTTTTTTAGAATTTCGTATGCTACCTCTGATAAACTTTTACTTGAAGCGGGAAAAAGAATAGAAATTGCTTGTGATAAACTAGTTTAAATTATGATAGTTTAAACTTTTTTTTAACTTCTGGAATCCACTTTCTTATATTTTCTATTCTAGTTTTATTTGATGGGTGTGTACTTAAAAATTCTGGTGGTTGACTATTAGAGTTTTCCTTATTCATTCTCTGCCACATTCTAGCTGCTTCTTCCATTTCATATCCAGCAATATGCATAAATACTAATCCAAGGTAGTCAGCCTCTGTTTCATGTCCGCGACTAAATGGTAACATAACACCAAAGTTAGCAAAGTATTCATACAATCTTCTGCTATCTCCAGATAATGACTGGCCTAGTATTAACTTTTCTAAAGCCATAGTTCCGATATCTAATAATACTCCTTGACTTGCTCTTTCAGACCCATGTCTAGCTACAGCATGTGCTATTTCATGTCCCATTAATGCCGCAAGTGCATTATCATTATTTGCTATATCTAAAATGCCAGAGTAAACTGCCATTTTTCCCCCAGGCATGCACCAGGCATTTTTTATATCATTATTATCAACTAGAATAACTTCCCATTTAAAATTAGCTGTAGGATCAGGTTTTTTATGACTTTCATAAAAAACTTTTATTGCTTTTTTAATATTTTCCGTAATTTCTTGAATTTTATTAAAGTCAGCTCCTTCTTCTATTAATTTATTTTTCTTTTTAAAATCATCATAGGCCTTAAAGGCCTGTGGATAAATTACATCATCACCCAATATTATTAATTGTTTTCTTTCAGTGATTGATACAGATGTACAAGAACTTAGAAATAAAAATATTAATAATGGAAGCAATTTCATATATATTTAATATAATAAAATTATGTATTTAATCAAAAAAAACTTTCTTCATTTTAAAGAAAATAAAATTACTGATCAAAGTGTATTTTTAAACAGAAGGAAAGTCATCTTAGGAGCAATGGGAAGTATTTTTGCTGCAAACTTTAGTAATTTATATGCTAATAATAACAATAATAATTATAATAAAGTAATTAAAAGAAACTTAACTAGTTTTGAAAATATCTCAAAGTATAATAATTTCTTTGAGTTTGGTACAACTAAGCAAATATGGAAACAAGCACAAAAATTAAAAATTGAAAACTGGAAAATAGAAATTTCTGGTTCAAATATTTCTGATAAGAATGTTTTTTTAGAGGATATTTTACAAAAGGTTGGTATAGAAGAAAGAGTTTATAAGTTTAGGTGCGTGGAGGCATGGTCTATGGTAGTACCATGGAACGGATTTCCACTCTCTAAATTAATAAAAATTCTAGATCCTAAATCAGATACAAAATATGTAGAGTTTGAGACTTTTTTTAGACCCAATGAAGCAAACAACCAAAAACAAAGCTGGTACCCTTGGCCCTATAAAGAGATTATTACTATAAATGAAGCTATGCATCCTCTATCATTTATTGCTACAGGTGTTTATGGAAAACCGCTTCCTAAGCAAAATGGTGCTCCAATAAGATTAGTGCTTCCTTGGAAATACGGATTTAAATCAATAAAATCTATAGTTAAAATTAATTTTACTAATACTAAAACCAAATCATTTTGGGAAACTATTGCTCCAAAAGAATATGGATTTTGGGCAAATGTTAATCCTAACGTTCCTCACAGAAGGTGGAGCCAAGAATACGAAAAGGATATTGATACAGGCAATAAATATCCTACTTTATTA
This sequence comes from Candidatus Pelagibacterales bacterium, assembly GCA_002732015.1. GTDB lineage: Bacteria > Pseudomonadota > Alphaproteobacteria > TMED109 > TMED109 > JAYYAX01. Next base: position 7,690 of record PCCU01000005.1, on the reverse strand, counting down.
TTTAATGGATATAGCGAATGGGTTTCTTCATTATATGCAAATGTAAAAAGTAAATCAATTTTCTACTAATGTTAAAAACTTTTCTGCCTCTAATGCTGCCATACAGCCAAACCCAGCAGCAGTCACTGCTTGTCTATAAGTTTTGTCATGAACATCGCCTGCAGCAAATACTCCAGGTATATTTGTGAAAATTTGGTCTTTTGTTTTAATATAACCTTCGTTATCTAACTCTAATTTATTTAAAAATAGATTGGTATTTGGCTTATGTCCTATAGCTACGAAAATACCATCAACCTCAATTTTTTTTAATGAATTATTTTTCATATTTTTTAATTTAAGTGAATTAACTTTTTTAGGGTTATTAGTTCCTAAAATTTCTGTTACGGTATTGTCCCACAATATCTCAACCTTTTTATTTTCAAACAATCTTTTTTGTAATACTTTTTCAGCCCTCAGACTATTTCTTCTATGAATAAGGATTACTTTAGTAGCAAATTTTGTTAGAAATAAAGCTTCTTCTACTGCTGTATTTCCTCCTCCAATTACTGCAACTATCTTATTTTTAAAGAAAAAGGCATCGCAAGTAGCGCAGGCTGATACGCCAAAACCTGTATATTTTTTTTCAGACTCTAGTCCTAACCATTTAGCACTTGCCCCAGTAGAAACTATTACGCTATTAGCTAAAAAAACTGAATTAGAAGATGATACAAACTTGAATGGTCTTTTGGTCAAGTCTATGTCTATAATATGCTCATTATATACCTTACAACCAACTTCTTTTGCTTGTTCTATCATTTGTTCCATTAACCATGGTCCCTGAATAGGAGAAGAAAATCCAGGATAGTTTTCAACATCAGTTGTAATAGTTAGTTGTCCTCCTGGTTGATTTCCATGAACTAATATAGGTTTTAAGTCAGCTCTAGCAGCATAAATTGCCGCTGTGCATCCAGCAGGACCTGATCCTAATATTAAAATATTTGTTTTTATATTATTCATTATTTAGATTTTTTTTTATACATAATGCAATTTTTTTAGAAGTATTCAATACTTTTATTGTAATGAGTTTTTTTCCTAAAGTATCAAAAGGAAAAGCATATTTTTTTTTTATGAGACTATTACAGAATCTTATATGTTTATTAGAGCAGAATTTTGTATTGTAGTAAATTCTAACAGGTTTTCTTGTTTCGCAGGCTTCGCTCACCATAGACATAGAATCTCCTGTTACTACTATTTCATTTGATAAACTTAAATTTTTCAAGTATGTATTTTTAGCATTATTATTCCTAGGATGATAAACTTCTTTTATAACTGAATATTCTTCAGCCATAGAATCAATTTTACTAGTAACCTTTTTTGAAGAGCGTCTGCTGGTAGTGATTAAGAGAGTCCCTTTGTTTTTTATTTTTGAAATTATTTTTAAAATAATATTTTCAACTTCTTTTTCTGATAGTTTATATCTTCCATGATTTCCGCCTATAATCAGAAATATAATAGGTTGAATATAATGATGAATGGTATTTTTAATTAATACAACATTAGAGGGAGTCCCTAAAAACTTTTTTACAAATTTATTTTCTTTAACACTATCATGCATTGGTGTAAAAATAAGATCTAATTTTTTTTTAAAAAAAGTAAATCTAGGATACATTAAATGAACACAAGTTGGTTTAAGGTTGAATTTTTTTTTCAAATAAATAGAAATAGTTGCAGTTCTTCTTCCACAAGATATTATTAAATCAGGTTTTGGCCCTGCTAANTGGGAAGAANATGATTGAATATGAAAATTAAAGTNNAAAATTTGAAAAAAAAAGTTAGGAAGGACTGAGAAAAGGTTATACTTAATTTCAATTATTTTATACTTGAAGTCTAGTTCAGCAAGTATGCCAAGAACTTGATTCCTATTGCCGGTTCTATTATCTAGTATGGCCCAAGCAATTTTTTTTTTTTTCATTAATATTATATAAACTCAATATTTTCTATTTCATATTCTTTGGATCCACCCGGAGACAAAACTTCTACCATATCGTCTATTTTTTTACCTAATAATGCTCTAGCCAATGGTGAAGATACTGATATTTTTCCATTTTCAACATCAGCTTCTTCTGTACCAACGATTTGATATACAATATTTTTTTTTTTTCCTACTTGACCAAGTGTTACTGTGGCCCCAAATATAATTTTGTCACCGGACAAAACTCTAGTATTAATTACTTCAGCTCTGCTAATTTTATTTTCTAGATCAGCAATTCTTCCTTCAATGAAACTTTGTTTTTCTTTTGCAGCATGATATTCTGCATTTTCTGATAAGTCTCCGTGTGCTCTTGCCTCAGCAATCGCTTTAATGACATTTGGTCTTTCTGTTGACTTTAACAACTTTAATTCTGTTTCAAGCTTCTCAAAACCTTTGTTTGTGATAGGGAACTTTTCCATTACTTAATTCTCCAGTTTTAATTTCTTAAAGACACTTTTATATGAAAATATCAATAGGATTGCAACGATTTTATGTTAATTTTAACAGATTTTAATTTTTTAATTGCTAAAAGTACTGCATTACAGCCAGATAAAGTAGTGTAATAAGGAATATTTGACAATAAAGCAGCCTCTCTAAGAGAAAAACTATCAGAAATAGATTTACTTCCTTCTGTGGTATTAAATATCATATCAATTTTTTTGTTCTTTATCATATCAACTATGTGAGGTCTGCCTTCTCTAACTTTGTTGACTACAGAAACTATTATATCCTGACTTTTAAGAAACTCACCTGTTCCTTTAGTACAATAGATTTTATATCCAAACTTTATCAATTTTTTACAAATTTCAAATATAAATTCTTTATCTCTATTTTTTACTGATATAAAAATATTTCCTTTTAATGGTATGGATGTTCCGATAGCAGTTTGAGATTTTGCAAAAGCATTACCAAAGTTATTGTCTAGTCCCATTACTTCTCCAGTAGATTTCATTTCTGGTCCTAAAAGAACGTCAACACCTTTAAATTTTTTAAATGGAAAGACTGCTTCTTTTACAGCAACTTTTTTATTACCATTCCATGGCAAAAAACTTCCTTTTTTAAGTTTTTTACCTATCATACATTTAGCTGCAATTTTAGCTATAGCATTTCCAGTGGCTTTTGCAACAAACGGAACTGTTCTACTAGCCCTAGGATTAACTTCTAATATATATATGTCGTTCTTGAACTTATTTTTTTTAATTGCAAATTGTATATTTAACAAACCCACTACTTTAAGATTTTTAGCAATTGAAATAGTTTGTTTTTCAATTTTTTTTATGGTTTCAGCGTCTAAAGAATAAGGTGGGAGAGAACAAGCAGAATCTCCTGAGTGAATTCCTGCTTCTTCTATGTGTTCCATTATTCCTGCAATAAAAATACTGTTTCCGTCAGATATTGCATCTACGTCTACTTCGACAGCATCGTTTAAAAACTTATCAATCAAAATAGGATTCTTTCCAAAAAAATTAGAAACTTTACTAATATATTCTTTGAGTTCATTTTCTTTATATACTATCTGCATTGCTCTTCCCCCTAAAACATAAGATGGTCTTACAATGACTGGATAACCAATTTTATTTGCTATTTTAACTGCTTGAATTTGAGTGTTTGCTGTTCCATTATTTGGTTGTTTTAGTTTGAATTTTAGAAGAAACTTTTTAAATCTTTCTCTATCTTCAGCTAGGTCTATAGAGTCAGGAGATGTTCCTATGATAGGTATTTTATGCTTTTCTAGCGATTTAGATAATTTCAAGGGTGTTTGTCCGCCATATTGAATAATAAGACCTAAGAGTCTTCCTTTAGAGTTTTCAACGTTTACAATTTCTAATATATCTTCTAAAGTAAGTGGCTCAAAATATAGTTTATTTGAAGTATCATAATCAGTAGAAACCGTTTCTGGATTACAATTGATCATAATTGTTTCAATATTTTCTTCAGATAGAGAATATGCAGCATGTACACAACAATAATCAAATTCAATTCCTTGCCCAATACGATTTGGACCTCCACCAAGAATAATAACTTTCTTTTTATTAGATATTTTATTCTCCACAATCTTATCTGTTTCATAATAAGGTATTTCATATGATGAATATAAGTATGAAGTTTTAGTTTCAAATTCACCTGCACAAGTATCTACCTTAAAAAATGTTGGAGATAAATTATATTTTTTTCTAAGTTTATAGACTTGACTTTCTTTTACATACAAAATTTTTGCTATTTTTGAGTCTGAAAACCCTGCCAACTTTAATTCTAATAAAGAGTTTTTAGTTAAAGGAAAAGCTTGCTTTAATAAGCTTATTTCCATTTCAATAATTTCTTTTATCCTTTCTAAAAACCATTTATCTATTTTACAAGCATCATAAATCTCATCAACGGAGATTTTTTCTCTAAATGCTTGTCCAACATAAAGAATTCTATCAGGTGTTGGAGTAGAAATCTTAGAAAGAATAAAATCTATTTTATTTTCATCAGAAATCTTAATTGCATCAACTCCATCTAATCCTGTTTCTAATGATCTCAAGGCTTTTTGAAAGCTTTGTTGAAAGTTTCTTCCCATTGCCATAACTTCACCGACTGACTTCATAGATGATGTTAAGTTATTATTTGAACCTGGAAACTTTTCAAAAGCAAATCTAGGTATTTTGGTAACTATATAATCAATACTTGGCTCAAAAGAGGCTGGCGTAACAGCTGTAATTTCATTGGAAATTTCATCTAATGTGTAGCCTATCGCTAATCTTGCTGCTACTTTAGCAATTGGAAACCCTGTAGCTTTAGAGGCTAATGCGGATGACCTAGATACTCTGGGGTTCATTTCAATAACAACCATCTTTCCTGTTTTTGGATCTACAGCAAATTGAACATTAGAACCACCTGTTTCAACACCTATTTCTCTTAATACAGATAAAGATGCATTTCTCATTTTTTGATACTCTTTATCCGTTAATGTTAATGCAGGGGCAACAGTGATCGAATCGCCGGTATGAACTCCCATTGGATCTATGTTTTCAATAGAACAAACAATAATAGCATTATCTTTTTTATCCCTAACTACTTCCATCTCATATTCTTTCCAACCTAAGACAGACTCTTCTACCAAAACTGTATTTTCAGGAGATGCCTCTAAGCCAGAAGATAGTATTTGTTCAAATTCTTCTACATTGTAGGCAATACCTCCACCAGTGCCACCTAGAGTAAAGGAGGGTCTGATAATTACAGGAAGCTCTAATTTATTAAGAGTTTCTAATCCTTTTTTTATTGAAGAAACTTGAAAGCTTTTAGGAGTATTTAGTCCAATTTTTTTCATAGCTTTGCAAAACATTTCCCTGTCTTCTGCTTTAATAATTGATTTTATGCTTGCACCTATTAGCTCAACGTTATGTTTATTTAAAATATTTTTATTCACTAATGATAAAGCTAAATTAAGAGCGGTTTGTCCTCCCATAGTTGGCAGAAGTGCATCTGGTTTTTCTTTTAAAATAATTTTTTCTACTATTTCTGTAGTTAAGGGCTCAATATATGTAGCATCAGCAAACTCTGGATCAGTCATTATTGTTGCAGGATTAGAGTTAACTAGTATTACTTTGTAGCCTTCTTCTTTAAGTACTTTGCATGCTTGTGATCCAGAATAATCGAATTCACAGGCCTGTCCAATTACTATAGGGCCTGCTCCTAACACTAATATTGATTTAATATCTTTTCTTTTTGGCATAAAAATTACTTTTTTTTATAGTTTCCATAAATTTATTAAACAGATATCTAGAATCGTGTGGTCCAGGAGATGACTCAGGGTGATATTGAACACTAAAAAAAGGGTCTTTTTTATGTTCGATACCTTGTATAACTCCATCAAAAAGAGAGTAGTGTGAGACCTTTAAATTAGAAGGCAAACTTTTTTCTTCTATTTTAAAGCCATGATTTTGACTAGTAATTTCTATGCGGTTATTATTTAAATTTTTTACAGGTTGATTTACACCATGATGGCCGTGATGCATTTTTACTGTTTTTGCGTTTAAGGCTAATCCAAGAAGTTGGTGACCTAGACATATTCCAAAGATTGGTATTTTTATTTTTATAAGGTCTCTAATAATTTTAATTGCATGATTAGCCGTGGCAAACGGATCTCCTGGACCATTTGACAAAAAAACTCCTGCAGGCTTATATTGCATAATTTGTTTTACAGTAAAATTACAAGGCACCACAATAACTTCAAAGCCACTAGAACTTAATAATTCAAGAATATTTTTTTTACAACCATAGTCTATAGCAACTATTTTCAAATTTTTTTTTTTTTGAATATTCTTTTATTCTTGGAAAAAAATAAGGTTTAGAACAAGTTACTTTTGAAGCAATATCATTATTAATAATACCATTCCATTTTCTTATTTTAGATATAATGTAAGGAATATTAATATTCTTTAAAGAACTACTAAATATTCCTGCTTTTAAGGCCCCTTTTTTTCTTAATTTTATAGTTAATGTTCTAGTATTAATATTTGTAATTCCTATAACCTTATTTGATAAAAGCCATTTATTTAGAGTGCCAGTAGAACGCCAATTAGAACTATCCTTGGTAACATATTTAAATATTACTCCATTAAGGTGAATTTTTTCGCATTCAATGTCCTCCATGTTTATTCCCGTTATTCCAATGTGGGGAAAGGTAAACATTAATATCTGTGATGCATAGGAAGGGTCACTAATAGCCTCTTGGTATCCAGTCATCGCAGTATTAAAACAAAGTTCTCCAATGGTAAATCCTTTTTTACCAATAGATTGACCAAAAAAAACATCTCCTGTTTCTAAAACTAATATTGCATTATGATCATTATTTATTTTAATATTTTTAAACATTTTATAGACTATTAAATATCACGAACTATAATGCAATAGTAAAAAGCAAAAATATAGAATTACCAATTATTTGTGTAGTATAACTTTAATATTTAAAAATTTTTATGCTAGTAGAAAAAATAAAGAACGACTTAACTAAGTACCTAAAGTCTGGAGATAAAGCTAAGGTATCATTAACGAGGTTACTGCTAGCTGCAGTAAAAGACAAAGAAATTTCATTGAGAAACACTGCTGAAGAAGATAATCAGCTAAATGACAGTGTAGTAATGGATATTATAAAAAAAATGATAAAACAAAGAAATTTAGCTATAGAGAGTTTTAAAAAAGCAAATAGATTAGATTTAGTTGAAAAAGAAGAATTAGAGTCCCAGTTGCTAAGCGTCTACCTTCCAACACAACTTACTGAAGAAGAATTAAATACTGTGATAGCCAAAGTCATTAATGACACCAATGCCGAATCTATTAGAGATATGAGTACCGTTATGAAAGTCTTGAAAGAAGACTTTGGAGACCAGTGTGACTTTCAAAAAGCCAGCAAAATGGTCAAAGAAAAGCTGTCTAAAACTTCTAATTGAAATGAAAATGTTAGAAATATGAAAGAAAAAATAGATTTGGCTAAATTAATAAAGGATAGAATTAATATTATTGATATCATTGGTAAAGAGGAAAAGCTTATAAAAGTGGGTTCAAACTATAAGGCTTTATGTCCTTTTCATAATGAAAAAACTCCATCTTTTACTATTAATGCACAAAAACAAAATTATGTTTGTTATGGATGTGGGAAAAATGGAGATGTTTTTTCATTTATGATGGATATGTATA
>PCCU01000004.1 GCA_002732015.1 Candidatus Pelagibacterales bacterium | reverse complement strand
TATGAGATTAAAATCTAATTCATCTTTCCAATCTTCATAAACTTCATTTATTGCGTCAAGTTCTTTAATGCAAGGAACACACCATGTCGCCCAAAGTGAAATTACAGTAATTTGATTTTCATCAATAGCTTCAAAAATTTTAGTTTTTTCCCCTTCAAAATCACTCAAGCTTATGTTTGGGATACTCTTTTGTGAATATGCTGATAAGGAAATTGATAGTATTAAAAAAAATAAGACTCTTTTCATAAGCACTTGTAAATATACTTTCTTTTTTATTATTGTTAATTTAATTTCCAAAATATGTAAATTTGGATTTCGTTTAGGTATGAAAACAAAATTTTTAAAATTTTTTATCATTGCATTTCTGCTATTTTCTTGTAGTGACCGTGAAGATTTTTCAGATTTAACTTTAGAACCTGAGATAGTTTCTGGTATCAATCTAAAAAGCTCATACATACCTGGCCAAAATATTGAATTTCATGTCTTTGATCAAAATCAAAATGAAATCACAGATATCTCAATTTTTTTTGTTGATGGATTAGAAATTTTAGACAATCATATTACCCACGATGAAATTGGTAATCATAGTGTATATGCTGAATACACAATTAATGGACAAATATATATTACTGAAGAAATTGATTATAGTGTTGTCAATCCCGTTAACAAAGTACTAATGGAGGATTTCACAGGTACTTGGTGTGGATATTGTCCCCCAGTTAAATTAGCTATAGAGCAAGCCCGACAAGTGTATCCTGAAAATATTTCTGTTGTTGCAACTCATCAAAATGATCAATTTGCTTTACCTCAAGAAGGGGAGTTAACAAGTGCATTAGGGCCTTTCGGATTACCAGAGTCGAGGATCAATAGAACAACTGAATGGGTTGATCCATATGAATTAAATTTTCTAGATGACATCGTTAATTTAAATAATAACTTGGCGATATCCATTGATAGTCAAATTGAAGGTAATAATTTAAATGTTAGTATTCGTTTTGTTTCTTCAGATGCAATGACAAATCATAAGTTAGTCGTGTACCTTACCGAAAATGGATTGATTGCAGATCAGGCAAATTATTTGAACTACGATGATACTAGCTATTTTTATGAAATGGGAAATCCAATTGAAGGTTATGTTCACAATGATGTTCTAGTCCATAGCTTTACTAATATCCTAGGTGATAATTTTGATGATACACAGCCGTTTGATGATATTACAAAAACCTTTTCATTTGACATTTCAAATTCAGAAATTCAAATTGATAGTTCTTACATTGTTGCTTTTGTTGTGAACTCAGATAACACATCAATGAACTCACAAACAGCAGCTGTAACTGAATTTCAGGATTTTAACTAATCTATTTTTCCAAAAATGGGTATCTATAATCTGTTGGTGTAACAAATGTTTCTTTTATTAATCTTGGTGAAACCCATCTTAAAAGGTTAAGCATACTTCCAGCCTTATCATTAGTTCCGGATCCTCTAGCTCCACCAAATGGTTGTTTTCCAACTACGGCCCCTGTAGGTTTATCATTTATATAAAAATTACCAGCTGAGTGTTTTAGGGCTTTAGTTGCTTTCTCAACTATATTTCTATCAGAAGCTAAAATTGCACCTGTTAGAGCGTATTCACTGGTTTTATCTACGAGTCTAAGAGTTTCTTCAAATTTATTATCTGAGTAAACATATATGGTCATAACAGGTCCAAAAATTTCCTCACGCATGGTTACGTAATTGGGGTCTTTTGTAAGAATTACAGTTGGTTCAATGAAATATCCTTTTGATTTATCAAAATTTCCTCCAATAACTACTTCTGCATCACTACTTAATTTAGCATTTTTGATGTATGAGGAGATTTTGTCAAATGACTTTTCATCAATTACAGAAGTGACAAAGTTTTCAAGATTTTCAGGTGAACCCATTGAGATTGATTCCAAATCGTCCTGCAGATATTTTTTTACTTCACTCCACAAGGAATTTGAAATATATCCCCTTGAAGCTGCACTACACTTTTGTCCTTGAAACTCAAAAGCACCTCTCGTGATAGCTGTAGACACTTGTTTTGGATTGGCAGATTTGTGAGCTAAAATAAAATCTTTACCTCCAGTCTCACCAACAATTTTAGGATATGTATTGTAGTTAGAGATATTTTCACCAATGGTTTTCCAAAAACTATTAAAAACAGATGTTGAGCCTGTAAAATGAAGACCACTAAATTCTTTCCTACAAAGAGCTTTTTCAGTGATTAGAGATGCATTACCGTATATCGCATTAATAACTCCATCAGGCAAACCTGCCTCTTTCAATACATCAATTATAATTTTTGCTGAATAAATTTGTGTACTACTGGGTTTCCAAAGAACAACATTCCCAAGCATTGCCATACAAGTTGGTAAATTACCAGCAATTGCGGTAAAATTAAATGGAGTTACGGCATAAACAAATCCTTCTAGAGGTCTATACTCAACTCTGTTCCACGCATCATTATCACTTTCTGGCTGATTACTATAGATTTGTGTAACATACTCAACATTAAACCTTAAAAAATCGATTAATTCACAGGCTGAATCGATTTCTGCTTGATGGACTGTTTTTGATTGACCTATCATTGTTGCGGCATTAATTTTCGACCTGTATGGGCCAGCAATTAATTCAGCTGCCTTAAGAAAAATTGCGGATCGATTTTCCCAAGACATATTTTCCCAATTTTCTTTTGCCGCAAGCGCAGAGTCAATTGCAGCATCAATATGTTTAGGTTCAGCGATATAATATTCACCCACTATCTTTTGGTGATCATGTGGAGGGCTGATGTTTTTTTTGCTATTGGATTTTACATCTTTACCATTGATATACATTGGAACTTCTGTGAAAGAACTCATCATTTTTTGATAGGTTTCAATCACTTCTTTTCTTTCAGGTGAACCTGGTCGATAAGATTTTACTATTTCGTTTTTTGCTTTTGGAACTTTAAAAAAACCTGTGCTCATGAGTATTAATTTGGTCAGTGAAAATACAACTAATTTTTAACTTATTTTTAGTTAATAGCAAATGGTGCACTTAGTTTAAAAGATGGAATAATCACATTAAACTTTTTTGTGTTACTAAGATTTATCATTCTGTAATAACCATACATTGCACCAAAGGGTGAAGCCAATAAACATCCCGACTTATATTTATGTATCCGCCCAGGTCTTATAACTGGTTTTTGGCCAATGACTCCTTCCCCGTTTACAACTTCCTCATCATTTAATGAGTCTAATATTACCCAGTGTCGTGAATTGAGTTGTACAACCTCTGAGCTTTGGTTTTCAATAGAAATTGAATACTCAAACGCATAATGGAGCTTACTTTCTTTATAGTAGGTGCCTTGAAAAAAAGTGTCTACTGAAATCTTAATGCCTTTAGTAATTTGTGTTACCATAATCTCTTCTAAAAATAATGAATTTTTTTCAGTTCGTAATGTATTGTGATAGCCCTTTTCCAACACCCACAACTCTATCATATCTCTCACCATAGTTACGATAATAAACTATTACGTTGTACTCGTTTTCGGTTTCGTCAAAGTTTCCATCAATTTTACCATGAATTATTTCGCTGTTACTGTCTACTTCAACATATTTATAGTTATAGAAGCCTTGTTTTAATTTAATAACTGATTCATATAATTCATTAACAGGATTGTAACTCATAACATAATTTTCTGAAATTTCATGGTTGTTAAAATCACCAACTATATAAAATTTGGTTTCACTGTCAATAATGTCAGGTTTTTTAAGAGAGAAATTGACATTAACATAATCTGCCTCAAATTCAGGATTTGAAGAATTACTAACATCAAATAAAAATCCTCCATTTATGTCAGGATTATAAGTGTATTTTTTATTTTTTCTTGGAATATCAGTATATAGATAGTTGCTATATATTTCATTTAGATCAAAACCTCTTATTTTGATATTTGTATTACGAACAAATTTATTTTCAAAGTATAAATATTCATTTCCTCCCCAAAAACTCAATTCATTATCATACTTATAAATCAGTTTTTTTCCCAAATTATATTGAGGTTTAATATTTTCTATTGAGTAATTCAAGTCATTGTTTTTAAAAACCTTTATTTTAACGGTTTTAGCTGGGTTATTAAACTGAATATTGATTGGGTTTACTTCAAAATTTACAACTTGTTTTTCATGAATAAATTTGATATCTCTTGACCTTTTAATTTCCGATTGAACAGTAGACAGGTTTTCATAAAGTATAAACTTTCTTCTAAATAATTCCTCACCGAATTCGTCAAGAATTTTAATAATATAGTTTCCAGACTTTTTAAAACTAGTGTTTGGGTTTGGAAAATTGATATTGTAATGAGTGTAAATTTGATATGTGTTAAAACTGCTAAAATAATTTTCAATTTTTACATCATCGAATCCTTGCAAGTATTCTGATTTTAAAAGCCCTGATTTTTCCCAGTCAAAATCACAATGTTCGATTTCATAATATAAATCATATTCGAATCCTGACAGGACATCAAATGATATTTTAAAGCTTTCCCCCATGGTTCCTATGAAAAGATTAGAGGCGATATTATCGTTTGGTTTTTGAAAAGAAATCGACTTAACTAAGTCTGGAGTTAATGATTGTGAAAATGTAAAATTTACAACCAAATAAAAGATGCTTAATAGAATGAATGTTTTTTTCATTTTTTGTTAAAAAATCATGCTAAAAATAATTAAAAATTAATTGTAATATCTTCAATATTGGCTTATTTTTGCAGCGAATTTAATTTAGAAAACTAACAGTCCAAATTTATGTCTAAAGACATCGTCGTAAAGAAGGGTTTAGATTTAATGTTAATAGGTGCTCCTTCGCTCGAAATCGAAGAGGCAAAACCTTCAAAGGATTACTCGATTTACCCTTCGGATTTTCATGGGGTTTANCCNAAATTAATTGTGAANGAAAATGACTCTGATTAANGCTGGAGAAGCTTTATTTTTTGATAAAAATTCTGAGAGAGTTAAGTTTGTTTCTCCAGTTTCAGGAAAAATAAAAGAAATTGTTAGAGGAGACAGAAGAAAAGTCTTAGAAATTAAAATTGAGCCTGATAAAAATATTTCTTACAAAAAAATTGAAAAATTAAAATCTGAGGAACCGGCAATTATCATAGACTTTTTAGTTGAAAATGGTTTATGGCCATTTATAAAGCAGCGTCCATATGATGTGATTGCTGACCCGAACTCAAATCCGAAAGAAATTTTTATTTCTGGTTTTGATTCATCTCCGTTATCTGCAGATTTTGATTTTATCACTAAAGACGAGAAAGAAAGTGTTTCATGTGCAATATCAGTTTTATCAAAACTTTGTAGTAGACCTATAAATATTTCGCTGAGAAAAGAAAGCCAGAGTTTTTTAAGAGAATTGAATGATGTGGTCATTCACAATGTTTCAGGTCCTCATCCATCAGGAAATCTAAGTACAATTATCAATAAGGTATGTCCAATTAATAAAGGTGATATAATCTGGACTTTAAATCTCCCAGATCTCATAATAATTGGTAGGGCTCTATTGGAGGGTAAGTTTTTAGCAGAAAGACTAATTGCACTAGCTGGTTCATCTGTTTCAAAACCGAAATACGTCAAAACATTAATCGGCTCCAATATTTCTAGCTTTCTAAAATTGAATGAAAAAAATTCCAGAGTAATTTCCGGAAATGTTCTCACTGGGACAAAATTAGGGTCTATTGCTCACTTAAGATATTACAGTAACGAGGTTACAGCTATTCCTGAGGGTGATGATTATGATTTGTTCGGATGGGCGAAGCCAATGTTTGACAAGTTTTCTGTATCTAGAGCTCTTACTTTTTCGTGGCTTTTCCCAGAAAAAAAATACGATTTAAACACAAATACCAATGGTGAACATAGGGCTTTTGTTGTTACAGGGTCTTTCGAAGAAGTTTTTCCCCTTGATATATATCCATTGCAAATTTTAAAGGCATGTATGTACAAGGATCTTGATGAGATGGAGGCCCTTGGAATGTATGAAGTTTCACCTGAGGATTTTGCTCTTACTGAGTTTATATGTGTTTCGAAACAACCCCATCAAAATATTATTAGAGAGGGACTAGATTTAATGAGAAAAGAAATAGGTTAATTATGTCAATAAAGTTAAAATTACATGAAATAAAAGAAAGTTTTAGAGGAAAAACAATGGCTCCTGCCTTTAACGCCTTTCATACTTTTCTATTTACTCCAAACGAAGTAACCTCAAGTGGTACTCATATAAAAGTTGCTGATGATTTAAAAAGGACTATGAACACCGTTATTATGTCATTAGTTCCTTGCCTTATTTTTGGAATTTTTAATGCAGGATATCAGCATAACTTAGCAATCGACGCTGCAAATGGTATTACTACGCAGGCATCACTTTTTGGTAACTTTTTAACTTTTGATAATTTGATGATTGGTTCGATGAAAGTACTTCCACTTGTCATTGTTTCCTATGTAGTTGGTTTAACAGTTGAATTTATTTTTGCGGTTATCAAAGGTCATGAAGTTGAGGAGGGCTATTTGGTGACAGGAATGCTTGTGCCTCTTATTGTGCCTATAGACTTACCGCTTTGGATGCTCGCAGTTTCGGTTGTTTTCGGAGTTGTGATCGGTAAAGAAGTATTTGGTGGGACAGGAATGAATATTTTAAATCCTGCACTAACAATTAGAGCTTTTTTATTTTTTGCTTATCCAACATGGATGAGTGGTGATAAAGTTTGGGTCTATGATGCAGTAGATAGAGCCGGAACACCTGAAGCTATTTCGGGTGAAACTATTCTAGGTAGCTATGCTCAAAATCAAGATATTGTTTATTCAATCTCAGATATGTTTTTTGGATTTATTCCAGGTTCAATCGGGGAAACATCTAAACTACTTATAATATTTGGTGCCTTATTTCTAATTTTTAGCAAAATTGGTAGTTGGAGAATCATTTTAAGTACTCTAATAGGTGCTCTTGTTATGGGTTTAATTTTTAACGGCGTGATTGAAGCTGGGGTAATCACCGATTCTAGTAAATTCTATGGACTTATGAGTGTTCCTTTCTGGGAGCATTTATTGATCGGGAGTATTCTTTTTGGAGCTGTTTTTATGGCAACAGACCCTGTTACAGCTGCTCAAACTAACAAAGGAAAATGGATATACGGTTTTTTAATTGGTTTTATATCAATTATGATTAGAGTATTTAACCCTGCTTACCCCGAGGGTGTTTTCTTAGCTATTTTATTAATGAATGTCTTTGCTCCGACTATTGATCACTATGTTATTCAATCAAATGTAAAAATGAGGTTAAATAGATTAAAACTTAAAAGAGCATAATTATGGCAATTAATACTGAAAAAAATACTTATACACTTTTATTTGCAATTGGACTTGTTGTTGTTGTTGGGACTCTCTTGGCTGCAATTGACTCGTCATTGAAAGATAAAATCAGAATTAATAAGATTCTTGAAAAACA
>PCCU01000003.1 GCA_002732015.1 Candidatus Pelagibacterales bacterium | reverse complement strand
ACGGAGATTTTAGATTGGGAAATTTAATTTATCATAAAAATAATAATATAATGGCCGTTTTAGATTGGGAGCTATCAACTATAGGAGATCCATTAGCAGATTTTGGATATATGCTCTATCCCTTTTATATCCCTTTTGGAGAAAGGCATGGAATAGGAGGTAGTGATTTAAAAAAAGAAAATATTCCAGAAATAGATGAAGTCATAGAAACTTATTGTTCTGTAAGAAAAATAAGTATTTTTGATCCTACCTTTTATATTGTTCTCTCTATGTTTAGAACTATAGCTATTTTAGAAGGTGTGTATGCTAGATATATAAATGGCAATGAGAGTTCCCCTAATGCCAAAGATATAGGAAAAGATGTAGAACCACTTGCAAAGGCAACCTTTAAACTATTACAGAAAAACAAATAATATATTAAAAATGGCTAATGTTTACTTTGGACCTAATCTTAAAGATCCATCTAGTCTTATAGTTTCTCCATTAAGCATATTGTTTTTATAAATTGCCATGACTAGTTTTGCATACTCATGTGGCATACCCAATCTTTTGGGATATATAGTGCTTTCAATAAGAGAATTATAGGCCTTTTCTGGAAGCCCCTTAAGCATAGGAGTTTCAAAAAGACCTGGAGCAATTGTACACACTCTTATTCCAAATTTTGCTAGCTCTCGAGCTATAGGTAATGTCATTGCTACAATACCCCCTTTAGATGCGCTGTAAGCAGCTTGTCCAATTTGTCCATCATATGCTGCTATTGAAGCAGTGTTAATTATTAATCCTTTGAATTCATCCTGTTTAGGAACATTATCTTTCATCACATCGGCGGCACATTTGATAACATTAAATGTACCAGTCAAATTAACACTTAAAACTTTTTCAAATGTAGAAGTAGAGTGAACTTTTTCTTTTCCTAATATTTTTTCAGGAACTCCTATTCCAGCACAATTTATAACAAGATTAATTTCTCCAAATTTCTTTTTTACTAGCTCTAGATTTTTTGAAATAGACTCTTCATCAGTTACATCAGTTAATAAAAAATTACATTGTCCATCTACGCTATTTACTAAGTCTTTACCTTTTTCTATTTGGGTATCAAAAATAGTGACTTTTCCAGAGTTTTTTATAATAATTTCGGCTGTAGCTTTTCCCAATCCAGATGAACCACCTGTAATAACTGCATTAATGTCCTCTACTTTCAATTTTTTCTCCTATAAAATAAATTGTTCATTAAATATTTTTTCTTCAAGGTTATGATTTTTATCAAACAAAAGTTTTAAAGAAATATTAAAATTACAGGAAACTTCTACATTCTTAACATTCCTAATTTCAACTTGTCCTGCAGTAGCACTGACTGGTCTATTAATAGGATCAATAACTTTTAAAGAAATCTTACTTCTTTCATCAACTAAAGCTCCTTTCCATCTTCTTGGTCTAAATGAACAAATAGGGGTGAGTGCAAGCAATGAAGAATTTAATGGCAAAATTGGACCATGTGCAGATAAATTATAAGCGGTACTACCAGCAGGAGTTGAAACTAATATACCATCACAAATTAATTTCTTTATTTTTACTTTATTATTAATATTAACTTGAACGTTTGCAGCAAATCTATTTTGTCTTAATAAGGAAACCTCATTTAAAGATAAAGCTTTATGTTTTTTATTATGTATATCTGTAACAGTCATTGATACTGGATTGAGTTTAAACTCTTTAGAAGTTTTTATCCTTTCTAATAAATTATTTTCGTTGAAGTTATTTAATAAAAATCCTACTGTTCCTCTATTCATACCATAAATCTTTTTTTTGAAGTATTCTTTGTCATTAATAAGTGATAATATGCTTCCATCACCGCCTAATACAACTATTACATTACAATTTTTAAGCGAGTAGCTAATATACTTTTTTTTTAACAAGCTAATAGCTTTTTGAGCTTTATTATTTTTAGCAGCAAAAAAAAAAGGCTTAATATTTTTCATAACTATCCGCCAGTTACACTCATATGCCTTTTTACAGAAGGAGACTGCTTTCTTCTGATTACAAAATCATGTCCTTTAGGTTTTCTGGAAATGGCTTCCAATATTGAATTTTTTAATTCCACTTCCCAATTTTCAGATCGAGCTGCACTTACAAAGTCTGCAGAGTCGTCTTGACCTAAACACATGTAAAGTTTTCCAGTGCAAGTGAGTCTTACTCTATTGCATAACTCACAAAAATTATGAGTAAGAGGCGTTATAAATCCAACTCTGTTTTTTGTTTCTTTGACGTCATAATATCTTGAAGGACCGCCCGTATAATGCTTACTTTTTTCTAATGTGTAATATTTTTCTAAACTTTCTTTTACTTTAGATAAAGGTAAAAATTGATCAGTTCTGTCGTAATCAATATCGCCTAGCGGCATAGTTTCAATTACTGTCATATCAAAATTATGATAATGAGCCCATTTTAGGATATCAATAATTTCGTGTTCATTTGTTTCCTTTAAAGCTACAGTATTAATTTTAATTTTTAGACCTACTTCTTTAGCTTTATAAATTCCTTTTAGAACCTTTTCAAGGTTTCCACGTCTAGTTAATTTACCAAATAAATCTGGCTTCAATGTATCTATTGAAACATTAATTCTTTTTACGCCGCAGTTAAATAAATCTTGTGCATGCTTTTCTAGTTGAGAACCGTTTGTAGTTAATGTGAGCTCTTTGAGAGAACCATTTTTTAAATATCCTCCTAAATTTTCAAACAAACTCATAACATTCTTTCTTACTAAAGGCTCACCTCCAGTAATTCTAATTTTAGTAGTTCCTAACTTAATGAAACTAACACAAATTCTTTCTAATTCTATTAAGGATAGTAGATCTTTTTTTGGAAGAAAAGTCATATTTTCTGCCATACAGTACTCACACCTGAAGTCACATCTATCAGTTACTGATACACGTAAGTAGCTTACAGGTCTTTTAAAAGGATCTATTAACATATTCTTATTATATACGACTGTACATAATAAGTTCAATGTTTTTGATAATTTTTTTTTTTTAAGATAATATTTCAAGTATGAATAATAATAGTACAAATGGCGAATGGCTTGATATAAAAAGGGGAATAGAGACTATTTGTAAAAAATTTCCAGAGTCATATTGGAAAACTTTAGATCAAAAAAGGGCTTATCCAACTAATTTTGTGAATACTTTAACAAAATCTGGTTATTTAAGTATCCTTATACCTGAACAATATGGAGGAGCAGGCTTACCTTTAAGGGCGGCATCTGTAATTTTAGAGGAAATTCATAGGTGTGGAGCAAACGGAGCGGCATGTCACGCTCAAATGTATATAATGGGGTCACTTTTAAAGCATGGCAGTGAGAAACTTAAACAAAAATATCTTCCAGATATAGCAAGTGGGAAAATAAGATTACAAGCTTTTGGTGTAACTGAGCCTAGCAGTGGATCAGATACGCTTTCAATAAAGACAAGAGCTAAAAAATTAGGAAATAAATTTTTAATTAATGGTCAAAAAGTATGGACTAGCAGAGCTGAGCACTCTGATTTGATACTATTGTTAACTAAGACTAGTGATTCTGAAGAACAACAGAAAAATTTATCACTTTTTTTAATAGATATGCGACCACATCTAAATAAAAGTATTATAATTAAACCAATAAGAACAATGATAAATCACTCATCTACGGAAATATTTTTTGATAATCTAGAAGTTGATGAAGATTGTTTAGTTGGATCATTAGGTTCTGGTTTTAAATATATTTTAGATGGAATGAATGCGGAAAGAATATTAATTGCTTCTGAATGTATAGGAGATGCAAAGTATTTTATAGAAAAGTCTAAAAGTTATGCAAATGATAGAAAAGTATTTGGAAGGCCAATTGGTAGAAATCAATCTATACAATTTCCCATAGCAAATGCATACGCAAATACTAGGGCAGCAGAATTAATGGTTAAAGAAGCTTGCTCTTTATTTGATAGTAATAAAAAGTGTGGAGAGGAATCAAATTTGGCTAAATTATTATCTGCAGATGCGTCTTGGCAGGCAGCCGACGTAGCAATGCAAACTTTTGGTGGATTTGCTTTTTCGGAAGAATACAACATTGAAAGAAAATTTAGAGAAACAAGACTTTACAGAATAGCTCCAGTTTCAACTAATATGATTCTTGCTTTCATTTCACATAAAGTTTTAGGGATGCCGAGGTCATATTGAAAAATAAATTATTAGAAGGAAAACTTGTGGTTTCCATAGAGCAGGCAGTAGCAGCACCATATTGCAGTGTTAAATTGGCTGATGCAGGAGCAAGAGTTATTAAAGTAGAAAGAAGTGAAGGAGATTTTGCAAGATATTATGACAATTTTGTTAAAGGAGATAGCACCTACTTTGTATGGTTAAATAGAGGAAAAGAAAGTTTTATAGCTAATATAAAAGATTCTCAAGATCAAGAATTTCTTAAAAAGCTGATTTTAAAGTCAGATATATTTATTCAGAATTTATTACCAGGAACATTAGATAAATATGGATTAGATAGCAAATCTTTAAGAAAAAAAAATAGCAAACTAATAACATGTGATATTTCTGGTTATGGTAGTTTAGGGTCTTATTCTAAAACAAAGGCATATGATCTCTTAATACAGGCTGAAACGGGTTTATGCAGTTTAACTGGTGATGAAAAGCATCCAGGAAGAGTTGGCGTATCAGTTTGTGACATAGCATGTGGATTAAATGCATATACATTGATATTAGAGGCGCTAATTAAAAGAGGTAGAACTGGCTCAGGTTCTTCAATTAAAATATCATTATTTGATAGTCTAAGTGAATGGATGAATGTTCCTTACCTCCAATATACTTACACTAAAACAGCTCCAAAGAGAGTAGGGTTAGCACATCCTTCAATAGTACCCTATGGTTGTTTTTCGACTAAAGATAAGATTAATATTTTATTCTCTATACAAAATGAAAGAGAATGGAACTCTTTTGAAAAAAATATTCTTAAGCTACCAGAACAGTTAAAAAAGAAATTTATCAATCCCTCAAAAAGATTAAAATATAAAACAAATTTAAATGATATTATTTCTAGGGCTTTCAAATTATTAACAGCAAAAAAAGTAACTTACTTTTTAAAGAAAAGTAATATTGCATACGGATTTTTAAATAATATAAAGGATTTAGCAAAACATTCTGAACTAAAAACTGCATACTTGACTACAGATAAAGGTAAAATAAAATTTATACCTCCTGTAAGAATTAAGAATCAAAAATATTATAAAAAAATACCTTCTCTTGGAGAACATACAAAAAAAATTAAAGAAGAATTTAATTAACATGCAAAATTTTTCCAATTATTTAAAAAAAAAAATAATTATAAAAGATATATTTAATATTAAAGAGGCCGAAATGTATAAAAATCTTTTCGATACTTATATCTCTAAATCAAAGCCTATTAAAAATAAAATATTACCCTATGGATGGCATTGGTTATATTTTTCTGATAATTTTCCTGTTAATGAAATAGGGTCTGATGGACACAAAAAAAGAGGAGACTTTATTCCTTCATTCAAAGGCTGTAAAAGAATGTTCGCGGGTTCTGAGATTAAATTTAAAAAAGAGATACTTTTTAATGATAAAGCTACAAAAGTTAGCCAGATAAAAAAAATAGAAAATAAAAGTAAAGAAAACAAAATTATGTATTTTGTTATCATTAATCATATATACAAAGTAATGAGTAAAGTAGTATTAGAAGAGAATCAGAGTTTAGTATTTATTAATCAAGATTTTAAATCAAAAAAAAAAATTTTGTTAGCTAAAGATAAAGAGAATTTATTATTATATAAAAAAAACTTCTCATTTAATAATATTATGTTATTTAAATACTCTGCTATTACATATAACTCACACAGAATACATTATGATTTAAATTATGCTAGAGAAGAAGGTTATACAGATCTTTTAGTGCATGGACCGTTATTAGCAACTTTTTCATTAGATGAGTTTAGAAAAAATATAAGGTATAAGTTAACTACATTTAAATTTAATATGTTAAAACCAGTTTTAGTGAATGAAAAAATAAATTTAAAAATCTCTCAAAATATTAAAAATAAAAAGGAGTTTAAGGCTATTATAAGTTGCCTAAAGTCAAAAGAAATTAAATTTGTTGCAACTTATTTAATCAGGTAGAATTAACAAATTACGCTCAGGCTTTTATGAGAATGTTTTATTGTACTCATTAGCGCGGATGCAGTTGGTAAGTAAGTTGTACAAAAAAACAGTGAGGTATTTATTTTTTCATTGCAAAACTGATTTCCAAGTTCTTTATTTAAACTATTTTTTTCTATGGTTAAAGATGCTTTGCACATTACCCATCCACCTAGTATCCAACCAAACATATTCAAAAATGGTGTAGCGCCCGCTGCAGAATTATCAGGGTTTTTATTCAGTTCTTCTGTTAACCAAGAAGCACTACTTTCTAAAGAAGTAATAGACTCTTCTAATAACCCTCCCATTGTTGAAAGTTCTTTCAAATTAGCATTTTTGCAATCAAAAGCAGTTTTTTTCATTTTCTCCAAAAGTTTTTTAAATGTTTTACCGCCGTCAAGTGATAGCTTTCTTTTTAAAAGATCTAAAGCTTGAATGCCATTTGTACCCTCATAAATAGGCAATATTCTAGAGTCTCTAAAGTACTGTGCGGCACCAGTATCTTCTATAAAGCCCATTCCACCATGGACTTGGATACCCAATGATGTAATAAAAACGGATTGGTCCGTGCACCAAGCCTTTACTATTGGTGTTAGAAGGCTAGACAGGTTTAAATATTCTACTCCTTCTTCCGTATTTGATAGTTTATTTGAATAATCAATAGTTTCTGCAGTAAATACTGTTAGCCCTCTCATGGCCTCTATCTGAGATTTCATTTCTAATAACATTCTTTTTACATCTGGATGTTCTATTATATTTACTCTTTCTTTTTTTCCTTTTTTAAATGAAAAACCTTGTTTTCTATCTCTTGCAAAAGACAATGCTCTTTGATATGACCTTTCTGATATTGCAACACCCTGAACTCCTACATTAAGTCTAGCGTTATTCATCATGGTAAACATTGCTTTTAAACCACAGTTAGGTTCTCCAATTAGTTCTCCAATACATTCATTATTTTCTCCAAAGCTCAACACACATGTAGGGCTTGCGTTATGACCCAGTTTGTGTTCGATTGAAACTACTTTAATATCATTCTTGATCTTATTTCCATTTTCATCATCATAATATTTAGGTACTAAAAAAAGAGAAATACCGCGATTTCCTTCAGGGGCATCAGGCAATCTAGCTAAAACCATGTGAATAATATTTTCACTCATATCCTGATCTCCATGAGTTATATATATTTTTGTTCCTTTTATTGTATATTTATCATTTTTTATAGTAGCTTTAGTTTTTAAATCTGATAAATCAGATCCTGCATGAGGTTCTGTTAAATTCATCGTACCACTATATTTTCCTGAAATTAAATTTGGCAAGTATAAGTTTTTTTGTGACTCATTTCCATGTTCTTGAATGAGTTCTATCGCTCCTTGTGTAAGCATATTATTTACAGCAAAACTCATATTTGCTGACTCCCATATCTCATTTATACAGACTAAAACTGACCATGGAAAATCTTGGCCACCAAATTGTTTTTTTCCTGCTATTGAAAACCACCCGCTTTCTATAAAACTTTTGTAAGAAGATATAAAACTATTTGGCATTCTAACTAGTCCATTTTCGAGCTTGATTCCCTTATCATCTCCTTCTGAATTAATGCTATCTAGTTTCTCTTTAGCAAATTTTCCAGCTTCTTCTATTAACAATTTTACGCTGTCAGAAGAAATATCAGTGTTATTAGAGAGTTTAGAAATATTATCTATGTTAGCTAATTTTGTTAGGGCAAAGAACATATCTTCTACAGGAGCATTATAAGCACTCATATTATTCTACTACCTTTCCTGGGTTCATTATTCCATTAGGATCAAATAATTTTTTTATTTGAGTTTTAACTAATAACTCTTCAGGTGAAGAATATTTTTTTAGTTCTTTTATTTTCATTTTTCCTATTCCATGTTCAGCAGAAAAACTACCATTATATTTATACACTAAATCAAAAACTATTGTATTAATTTTTTTTGAATAAANTTTAAANTTTTTAGTATCCTTTATACTATTAGAACTAATGTTGTAATGAATATTTCCATCNGCAATNTGTCCGAATATTAATATTTTAGANTCAGGTAAAATTTTTTTTATNGAATCCTCTGCTTCCTTTATAAAAAAAGAAGTTTTTGATACAGGAATAGAAATATCATGCTTTATAGATGGNCCATCTTTTTTTTGAGCTAAGCTTAGCCATTCTCTAGTTTTCCAAATATTATTTATTTGCTTAAGATTTTGAGGTTTAATAGCATCTAAAATATAATTTTTTTCAAAAGAGTTCTCTAAAATCTTATCTAAAATAGAATCTATGTTAATATCTTTTAAAAAGGAAAGTTCAAATATTACATACCAAGGATAATTATTATTAAATGGAATTTGAATATTATTAAAATGCTTTTTAATAAAACTTAATCCTATATTACTATTTAGTTCAAAGGAACTGAGTTGTTCAACGTGAATAGAGTTAATGTATTTCAAGAATTCAGTAACTTTATTTATGTCTTTAATGGCCACAATTGCCATTCCTGTTCTTTTTGGTAAAGGAAAAAGTTTTAAAGTAGCAGATGTAACAATGCCTAATGTTCCTTCAGAACCTATAAAAAGATGTTTTAAATCATATCCTCTGTTATCTTTTTTTATTTCCTTTAAACTATTTAAAATTTTACCATCAGGTAAAACTATTTCTAACCCCAAAACTAAATCTCTTGTCATACCATACTTTAATACATTAGAGCCACCAGCATTTGTGGCAATATTTCCTCCTATTGTACAGCTTTCCTTTGAAGGTAAATTAAGCGGAAAATACATATTATTGTCTTGAGTATGTTTTTTAATGCTCATTAGACTACAACCAGATTGAGTAGTAATACTAAAATTATCTTTATCCAAGGACAAAATTTTATTCATTCTTTCCATAGAGATAATAACCTCATTTTTTTCTGGATTTGGTATAGTGCCTCCAGACAAGCCTGTTCGGCCGCCCTGAGGCACTATAGATATTATATTTTTGTTGCATATGCTTAATATATTTGAGACTTCTTTAGTGCTTCTAGGTTTTAAGAGTAGTTTAGACATTCCTATATACTTTCCTCTTTCTTCAAATAAGTAAGGAGCAATTTGATGTTTTTTCTCATACCAAATTTCTCTATTTAAATTATTTTTTAAAATATTTAATTTATCTTTCATTTTTTTTTTGCAGCTTTAAAAAGTCTTTCATTTATAGCAATTCCTATTCCTTTTTTAGGGATTTTTTGAACTGCAATCCCAATAATTTCATTTCTATCCAAGAGCCTTAGCATTTTATAAAGATTTTTTGCTGCCTCTTTTAGACATCTTTTTTTACTTAATGATAATGATGGTTTAACAAATTCTTTTTGTATTTTTCCAAATCCTAACCACCCTTCATTTGTTCTTTGTTTTTTTGCGTTTATTCTAACTGGTTTATCTGGTTGATAATGATTTATAGCTAGACCAGGTGATTTTAAAATTTTAACATCGCTAATTTTCTTAATACTACAATTTAATACCTTTTCTATATCAGCAGAAGAAATACAGCCATGTCTGAGAATTACGACTTTTTTGTTTGAAAGATCTATTATAGTAGATTCAACTCCTACTGTACTAATTCCTCCATCCAGAATTAAAGGAATTTTATTTTTTAGTTCATCATAAACATCTTCAGCACTAGTTGGACTTAACTTTCCATACCTGTTAGCACTAGGGGCAGCTATAGGAAAGTCGAGTTGCATCAATAATTCTTTAATGGACTTATTTGAAGGTACTCTGACAGCAACGGTATTTAAATTTGCAGTTGCTAACTTACTAATATTTTTATTTTTTATTTTTGATACTAGAGTAAGTGGGCCAGGCCAAAATTCTTTTGCTAGTTCTTTTGCTCTTTCATCATAAAATATATCATTTAGAGCACATTCAGAGTTTTTATAATGTAGTATTAGTGGAGTATTGAAAGGTCTATTTTTTATATTAAATATTTTTTTAATTGTATTATCATTATCTGCTCTTCCTCCTAATCCATAAACTGTTTCAGTAGGAATTCCAACTATCTTATTTTTCTTAAGAAGTTCTGAGGCAATTATAATATTTCTTTTATTACTTTTTAGGATTTTTGTTTTTATTTGCATCTATAATGTTAAAGATATTTGTTATTTTATTATTAATGAAGTAATATAAACGTTTTTAGTGAATTATCAAATACTGGAGTGCTCTATGAAATTAGTTAGATTTGGAAAAGAAGGAAGAGAAAAACCTGGGATCATTGATAGCGAAGGAATTCTAAGAGACCTATCAACAAAAGTGAAAGATATTGATGGAAAAACAATATCTTCAAACTCTTTAAAATTAATACAAAGAGTAAATTTGAAGAAATTGAGTGTAGTAAAGGGCAAACCAAGAATTGGAGTACCAGTTGCTAATATTGGAAAAATAGTGTGTATAGGTTTAAATTATGTAGATCATGCAAAGGAAGTAGGTTCACCTTTGCCTAAAGAACCAATAATGTTTTTAAAACCTACTTCGTCTTTAACAGGTCCTTTTGATAGTGTAATGCTGCCCAAGGGACTACTTTTAAAAGGAAAAGGCCCAGGCAAAGTTATAGAAAGCAAACGTTCAGACTGGGAAGTAGAATTAGGAATTGTGATAGGTGACAAAGCAAAATGTGTAAACGAAACAAAAGCTATGCAATATATTGCTGGCTATACAATTGTTAATGATGTTTCTGAAAGAGCATATCAGCTAGACGCTGCTGCAGGGCAATGGACCAGAGGAAAAGGTTGTGATACTTTTTGTCCTGTTGGCCCCTATTTAGTTACTAGAGATGAAGTAAATAGGCCTCAAAACCTTTCTATTTGGTTAGAATTAAATGGAAAAAAAATGCAAGACGGAAATACAAAAACAATGGTTTTTAATATAAAGCAGCTTGTATCTTATGTTAGTCATTTTATGACATTAGAACCTGGTGATATTATTGCTACTGGCACCCCTCCTGGTGTTGGTATGGGTATGAAGCCTCCAAGATATTTGAAAAAAGGTGATGTAATGAAACTTGGAATTGAAGGTTTAGGGGAGCAAGTACAATCAGTTATAAGTTGGAAAAAATAAATTTTAAACATTAATTGAAAAAAATATTTGTACATTGCAGGCTTCCAACAAATGAGCTAGAAAAACTTAAGAAAAATTTTTTTGTAAGAACTCATTCATCAAAAAATATAATTTTAAATGAAAATGAATTTTCAAAAAAAGCAAATGGCTTTAATGGCGTTATTTCTCAAGGAAATATAATTAATAAGGACTTTATTAAGGTAAATAAAGGACATCTAAATGTTATATCAAATGTAGGAGTGGGGTATGATAATATTGATATAGATGCAGCAACAAAAAATGGAGTTGCTGTATTTAACACACCTAATCTTATGAATAATGCAGTTGCAGACCTAACTATAGGTTTTATCATATCTCTTGCTAGAAAAATTTGTGAAGGAAATAAATTTGTAAAAAGTGGAAAATGGAAAGGTAACTCTTGGGACCTTTTTTGGGGAGAAAACTTAAATTCTCAAAGTTTAGGTATAATAGGTTTAGGAAATATTGGCAAGGAAGTTGCCTTAAGAGCATCTTCTTTTGGATTAAAAGTTTTTTATAATAATAGAAATAAATTAAGAAAGAGTATAGAAAAGAAATATAATGTTTCATATTTGAACTTTGATGATCTTATATGTGAATGTAAATTTATTGTTTTATTGCTGCCATTAACAAAAAGTAGCAAACATCTATTTACTAAAAAGGTGTTTAAAAAAATGAGAAAAGACTCTTTTTTAATTAATGTAGCCAGAGGTAAAATTATTAAGGAAAGTGACTTAGTTGATGCTCTTGATAAAAAAGAAATTTCTGGGGCTGCTCTAGATGTTTTTGAAAATGAACCAAAAGTTGAAAAAAAGCTTTTTGGTTTAAACAATGTTGTATTAATGCCTCATGCAGGAAGTGCTACTAGAATAGCCAGATTACAGATGATGGAATTAGCTTGTAGTAATTTAAAGAATTATTTATTAAAAGGAGAATTAAAAAATTTAGTTAATAAGGATTTTAAATGAGAGATTTTAAATTTAATTTTAGTAAGAAAAATATACTTATAGTAGGAGGAAGTAGTGGCATTGGTTATAGTGCTGCTGCTTTATTTACCAAATTAGGTGGCAACGTCATTGTAACTTATAAGAAGAATAAAAGTTTAGAAGAGTTTGTAAAAAAAAATAAAGATGAAAACATTCGTATCGAAAAATTAGATTTAACAAATGATATTTCCATAGAAAATTTGATAGAAAAAGTAACAACTCTTGATATCTTGATTAATTGTGCTTCTTTAGTTAAAGGAGGAGTTGAATACAGAATAGAAAACTTTTCCGATGTTGTAAATGTTAACCTAATGGGTACATTGAGAATATGTCATGCGATGTTGCCTAAATTAGCTATTAGCAGAGGAAATATAATAAATTTAACATCTATAAACTCTAGAAAAGCTAATGCATCAATTCCTGCATACGCTTCAACTAAGTCAGGGTTAGAATCATTAACAAAGTCTATGGCTGCGTGCTGGGCCTCTCACTATGTTAGAGTAAATAGTGTCGCTCCCGGCTGGATAGAAGGAAAAACCAATGACATTTTAACAAGAGAATTAAAAGACTATAATTATCATAATAGAATACCCCTTAAGAGATTGGGAAAACCAGATGAAGTAGCGAACGTTATAGTATTTTTGGCTTCAAAATATGCATCGTACATTACCGGTGCTACTATTTTAGTGGACGGAGGGTTTTCAATAAATTAGTATGAAAAATATGTCATTTAATTATGAAAATTATTTCAAAAGTATAATTGATGAAATAAAAAGTGAAGGAAGATACAGAGTTTTTATAGATATTTTAAGAAAATCTCAAAATTTTCCTAATGCTTCTTGGTTTGAAGACGGTAAATCTATAAAAGAGGATATAACTGTTTGGTGTAGTAATGATTATTTAGGCATGGGACAAAACCCTAAAGTCTTAGAAGAAATGAGAAAAGCCTTAGATAAATGTGGAGCAGGGTCTGGAGGTACTAGAAATATATCAGGTACAACTCATTATCACGTGGAACTGGAAAAAGAACTCGCCTCTCTTCACAGAAAAGACTCAGCTTTGCTATTTACATCAGGATACATATCTAATGAGGCAACTCTATCTACTTTAGCTGGATCCTTAAAGGGCTGCATAGTTTTTTCAGATGAACTTAATCATTCTTCAATGATACAAGGTATTAGATCTAGCGGTGCAAAAAAGGTAATTTTCAAACATAATGATTTGGAAGATTTAAAAAATAAAATAAAGCAATTTGATAAAAGTACTCCTAAATTGATAGCATTTGAATCAGTTTATTCTATGGATGGAGATATTGCTCCAATAGTGGAAATTAGTAAAATAGCAAAGGAGAATAACGCTTTAACTTATTTAGATGAAGTTCATGCTGTTGGTATGTATGGAAAAAATGGAGGAGGAATTTCTGATTATTTAAATATAAGCAATGAAATAGATATAATTGAGGGAACTTTAGCTAAAGCTTATGGTGTAATGGGAGGATATATAACAGGAAATAAATATATAGTTGATACGATAAGATCTTATTCTTCCGGTTTTATTTTTACTACTTCACTTCCTCCTTGCATAGTAGCAGGTGGTCTTGCTTCAGTAAGATATCTGAAAGAAAGTGATAAAGAAAGAAAAAAGCATAAAAGTATAGTTAGATATTTAAAACAAAGATTAAATAAAGAAGGTATTCAGGTTATTGAAAATTCTAGTCATATAGTGCCAGTAAAAGTTGGAAATCCAATGCTATGTAAGAGGGCATCTGACTTATTGCTTTCAAAATATAAAATTTATGTACAGCCTATTAATTATCCTACTGTACCAAGAGGAACAGAAAGATTAAGAATTACTCCTACTCCCTTGCATACAGAAGAGATGGCTGATAATTTAGTTGAGTCTTTAAAAAAAGTTTGGAAAAATCTTAATATAGGGAGTATAGCGGCATGATTATAAAAAAACCTTCATTAATTTTGATATTTTTATCTATTTATTTCTTACCCTTTATTTCTTATGGTTCCTCCATTGATGAAAGTGTGAATCATTACTTAGCGCCTATTTCTAATTTTGTTGCTGGCATTGTTTTTTATTCAGCAAACTTAGGGGACTTTAGTTTTCCTCTAATAGTACTGTGGTTAATAGTAGCTGCAGTATATTGTACTTTTTACTTTGGATTTATAAATATAAAAGGATTTAGCACAGCCTTAAGTTTTTTAACTTCAAAAAAATCTGAAAAAAATGCACCAGGAGAGGTATCTCATAGACAAGCTTTATGGACAGCAACAGCAGCAACTGTAGGATTAGGGAATATTGCAGGAGTAGCTATTGCAGTTAGTTTAGGAGGTCCAGGAGCAACTTTTTGGATGATACTTGCAGGCTTTTTAGGAATGTCATTAAAGTTTTGTGAGTGTACTTTAGGTGTAAAGTATAGAGTAATTAATAGTGATGGTTCAGTTTCAGGTGGTCCAATGTATTACCTATCAAGAGGTCTTAAAGAAATAGGTCTGGAAAGGCTAGGAAAATTTTTAGCAATTATGTTTTCTATCTGTTGCATAGGAGGTGCTTTAGGTGGAGGCAACATGTTTCAAGCGAATCAATCATATCAACAGTTTGTAGGTATAACTGGTGGAGAAAATTCATATTTTTATAACAACGCTTGGTTATATGGTTTGATTTTAGCAATATTATTAGGAACTGTTATTATTGGAGGTATAAAAAGTATAGCTAAAGTTACAGAAAAACTTGTCCCTTTTATGGCTGCAATATATATATTTTGTGCATTAGTAATAATTATTTTAAATTTTGAATTGATTGGAACTGCTTTTCAATTAATTTTTGTTGGAGCTTTTACTGGAGAAGGAATTACTGGTGGCTTAATAGGAGTTTTAATTCAAGGTTTCAAGAGAGCAGCTTTTTCAAACGAAGCAGGTTTAGGGTCAGCTCCAATAGCACATTCTGCAGTTAAAACTAATTATCCTATTACAGAAGGTTATGTTGCTTTATTGGAGCCATTTATTGATACTGTAATAATTTGCACTATGACAGCACTAGTTATTATTATCACCGGAATGCACTTAAATACAGAAGGATATGGAGGAATAGAACTTACTTCGCAAGCCTTTGCTAAGGATATTTCTTGGTTTCCTTACATACTTGCTGTGTCAGCAATACTGTTTGCTTTTTCTACTATGATATCTTGGTCATATTATGGATTAAAGTCTTGGACATATTTGTTTGGTAAAAGCAAAACTAAAGAAAATGTATTCAAATTTATTTTCTGTATTTTTGTTATTATTGGTTCGAGTCTAAATTTGGCTTCAGTAGTTGATTTATCAGATTCAATGATATTTCTTATGGCACTGTTTAATATTGTAGGTGTATATTTATTAATATCTAAAGTTAAAGAAGAATTAATTGATTACAAAAGAATAAAATCTAGTGAATAAATATTGATATTTTTTTTAATATTTATAAATTAGAAAGAGCTCATGAAAAATATAACTACAAAATTAAAAGTTGCTATAACATCAGATCATGCTGGTTTTGAATTAAAGCAGAAAATTAGACTTAATTTAGAAAGCTTAGGTTTTGGAATATTAGATTTAGGACCAAGTAATTCTCAGCCAGTTGATTATCCAGATTATGGTAAAGCTATGGCTAATGAAATATTGAATGGACATATTGATAGAGGAATAGCATTGTGCGGAACAGGAATAGGTATATCCATTTCTGCTAATAGGTTTAAAGGAGTAAGAGCTGCGTTATGTCATGACGTTAAAACTGCTGAACAAGCTAGAAAGCATAATGATGCTAATGTTTTAGCAATAGGTGCAAGACATATAAATTATGAGGATGCAATTGAATGTGTTAATGCTTTTTTAAAAACTGATTTTGAAGGTGAGAGACATATTAAAAGAGTAGAAAAATTAGATTACAAGTCTTTAGGAGATAGTTTTATAAATACAAAAGATTTAGAACTTTCAGAGGCTTTATCAAATGAGCTTGATAGGCAACAAAATACTGTCGAGTTAATTGCTTCAGAAAATTTTACATCCCCTTTAATAATGCACTATCAGGGTTCCGTTCTCACTAATAAATATGCAGAAGGTTATCCTGGAAAAAGATATTACGGTGGTTGTGAGTATGTTGATGTGATAGAAAATTTAGCTATAAATAGATTAAAAGAATTATTTTCATGTAAATGGGCCAATGTTCAACCTAATTCTGGTTCACAAGCTAATCAAGCAGTTTATTTAGCACTTTTATCTCCTGGAGATACAATTTTAGGGATGTCTTTGTCAGCAGGTGGACACTTGACTCATGGCGCAACACCTAATCAGTCAGGAAAGTACTTTAATTCAATTACTTATGGCGTAAAGGAGAGAGATGGCATTATTGATTATGACGAAGTGAGAATGTTGGCAAAAAAAAATAAGCCAAGACTAATAATTGCTGGAGCATCTGCTTATTCTTCAAAAATTGATTTTAAATTATTTAAAAAAATTGCTGATGAAGTAAATGCCTATTTATTAGTTGATATGGCACACTATTCTGGTCTTATAGCCAGCAAATGTTACCCAGATCCTTTGCCATATGCTGATGTTTGTACATCTACTACCCATAAAACCTTAAGAGGACCAAGAGGAGGGATAATATTAAGTAATAATGAAGAATTAGGAAAAAAAATAGACAAAGCAGTTTTTCCAGGCATGCAAGGAGGTCCGTTAATGCATGTAATAGCGGCAAAGGCAGCAGCCTTTAAGGAAGCTAATTCAGATTCTTTTAGGCAATATAGTGAGCAAACTGTAAAGAATGCAAAAGCACTTTGTAATAGATTAATAATGAATGGGTTTAATATTGTTTCAGGTGGTACTGACTGCCATATGGTGTTGATAGATTTAACGACAAAAAAGGTAACAGGAAAATTAGCAGAGGAGAGCTTAGACAGAGCTGGTATAACATGTAATAAGAACGCAATACCCTTTGACAAACAATCACCTTTTGTTACTTCAGGTATTAGAGTTGGAACAGCAGCAGGTACTACCAGAGGTTTTAAGGAAAATCAATTTGAATTTATCGCTGATTGCATATCAAAAGTTATAGATGTATTGTCTTCTAATGACGAAAGTCTTATTAATAAAGTTGAGATATTGGTTCTTCAAGAGATTAGAAAATTATGTCAAAATTTTCCTATTTATAAATAAAAAATGAAGTGTCCTTTTTGTAACAACCCAGAAACACAAGTAAAGGACTCAAGACCTACAGAAGATGACTCTGCTATTAGGAGAAGAAGACTTTGTCCTGCTTGTGGTTCTCGTTTCACATCTTTTGAGAGAGTACAATTAAGAGATTTAACCGTTATAAAAAAAGATGGAAAAAGAACTCCATTTAATAGAGACAAGTTAGCAAATTCGATTATTATTGCTTTGAGAAAAAGAAGAGTTGATGCAGAAAGAATTGAAAAATTAATTAGTGGAATAGTAAGAAGATTAGAAAGCTCAGGGGAAGTAGACATTCCCTCTCAAATGATAGGAAAATTAGTAATGGAGTCACTTTCTGAAATAGACCAAGTAGCATATGTAAGATTTGCTTCAGTTTACAAAAACTTTAGAGAAGTAAAGGATTTTGAAAACTTCTTAGGAGAATTAAAGGATAATCCAAAAAATAACCATGGATAAATTTTGGTTAAATGCAGCATTTTATCAAGCAAGTTTTGCTCACGGCAGCACAGGAAAAAATCCTGCTGTAGGTTGCGTAATAGTTAAAAATAATGAAATTGTTGGCATAGGGTATACATCTAATGGTGGGAGACCTCATGCAGAGGAAAATGCATTAAAAATGGCAGGAAAAAATGCTTTGGGTTCAACTCTCTATATTACCTTAGAACCGTGTTGTTTAGAGGATAACTATAATTCTTGTACAAACCAAATAATAAATGCAGGAGTAAAAAAGGTAGTAATAGGTTTATTAGATTATAATAAATTAACACTTAAAAAGGGAATTAATACTCTTAAAAAAAATGGTATTGAAGCAAAACTAATATCTATAGATTTTGAAAATTTTTTGGTAAATTATTCACATTATTGTTTTCATACACTTAAAAGACCTTTAATTAGTGTTAAATTAGCGAATAGTGCTGATGGTAAGATCACTTATTCAAATGGAAAGAGTAAATGGATAACTTCAGAGTTATCAAGAAAACATGTTCATCATGTTAGGAGTTATCATGACGCTATTTTAGTAGGATCTAATACTTTTTTTAAAGACAATCCTAGCTTAACTACAAGAGTAGAGGGTTTTAAAAAGTCCACCTGTAGAATAATATTAGATACAAATTTAATATTGGACAAAAAATCTAAGTTAGTAAAAACAGTTAAAAATAATCCACTTATAATTTTTACAAATAAAAACCTTTCTAGTACAAAAGCCAAATACTTAATTTCAAAAGGAATAAAAATATTTTATATAAAAAAGTTGGCTGATGGATATCTATGTATTTTAAGTGTAATAAAAAAATTATATGAATTAAAATTTCAAAAAATACTCATAGAGGGAGGGGCAAAGACTGCATCTTCATTTTTAAATAGAGGATATTGTGACCTAATGTACATTTACAGAGCAAATTTATTTGTAGGAAATGAGGGTTTACATTCTTTTAGCAATTTGAAAAATAATAGAAGTTTTTTTTTGCACGATGAAATTAAACTTAATGATAATAAATTAGAGATTTGGGTGAATAAAAATTTAAAAAATATTTATAATCAGATAATTTAACTAATGTTTACTGGAATAACTGAAAATATAGGTGTTATCAAAAGTATCTCTAAAAGAGACCCTATTGCTTATAATATTGAAACAAATATGATTTTAAAAGATGTTAAAATTGGTTCTTCAATAATGTGTTCTGGAATTTGTTTGACTATAGTAAAGAAAACCAAAAAAAGCTTTTATGTCAATTTATCAGAAGAAACTTTGAAAGTAACTACAGCAAAGAACTGGAAAGTTGGAACAAAAGTCAACTTAGAAAAATCACTAAAAGTAGGAGATGAGATAGCAGGGCATTTTGTTTCTGGACACGTAGATGGTATAACGGAGTTAGAAGAAAAAAAAGTATTAAAAAAATCTACATTATTAAATTTTGCTTTGTCAAAAAAAATAGCAAAGTTTATTTGTGAAAAAGGTTCTGTAACTATTGATGGAGTATCATTAACTGTAAACACTGTCTTTAAAAATAAATTTTCAATAAATATAATACCTCACACAAATAAAGTTACCACTCTTGGTAAATTGAAAAAAGGTGATATGGTTAACATAGAAATTGATATACTAGCTAGGTATATAAATAAAAGTATCAATTAATTAAAGAGGGTATTTTGGAGTTATCAAGTATAGAAGAAATTGTAGAGTGTGCAAGGAATGGAAAGATTTTTGTTTTAGTTGACGATGAAAATAGAGAAAATGAGGGAGATTTAATTTTTCCAGCACAGTTAGTAACACCTGACATCATAAATTTTATGGCAAAGTACGGAAGAGGACTAATATGCTTAGCCTTAACTGAAGAGAGGTCTAAAGAACTTGACCTAAAACCAATGGATAGAAGAAATACTAGTAAGTTTGATACTGCTTTCACAGTTTCCATTGAAGCTAAAGAGGGTGTTACTACTGGAATTTCTGCAGCTGACAGGTCTAGAACAATTCAAACCGCCATTGATAACACAAAAGATAAAGACGATCTTACTACACCTGGTCATATTTTTCCATTAGTTGCTAGAAATGGTGGGGTGCTATCTAGAGCAGGCCATACAGAGGCAGCTATAGATATAGCTAGGTTAGCAGGATTAAACCCATCAGCAGTAATTTGTGAAATTATGAACGATGATGGAAGTATGGCTAGAATGAATGATCTTAAAAAGTTCTGCAAACATCATGACCTAAAAATTGCTTCCATTGAGGATTTAATTAGGTGGAGAGTTCATAAAGATCCAATAGTTAAAAGAATATTTTCAGATAAGTTAAGTACAGATTTTGCAGGAGAATTTGATTTTTTTAGTTACACGAATCAAATTGATAAAACTGAACATTTTGCTTTAGTAAAAGGAGATATTGAGGAAGAGGAAAGTACTTTAGTAAGAGTTCAAAAAATAAATTATGTAAATGATTTATTCAAGGGACAATTGCTAAGTAAAAAAGGAAATACTAATACCATTGAAAGAGCTATGATAGAAATCAATAAAAATAAAAAAGGTGTTTTGGTAATTATAAAAGATAACAAATTTGAATTTAACCAAGCACCAACTGATATTAAAACTACTCCAGAACTAAGAGAATACGGTGTAGGAGCTCAAATATTACGTGACTTGGGAGTTAGAAAAATGTTATTGCTAACTAATTCCAAACAAGAAATTATAGGATTAGAAGGTTTTGATTTAAAAATAGTAGGAAAAATTAGTTTATAATATGGAAAGAAAAAAAAATATTTTAGTTATTGTCAGCGATTACTATAAAGAAATTTCTAGTAATTTATTGAAAGAAACCACTAATGAACTTACATATAATAATTTACTATTTACAATAGAAACAGTAACAGGAGTTTTTGAAATACCATCAATTATTACTTTTGCAAAAAATAAATTTGATGGTTACATTGCCTTAGGATGTGTTATTCGTGGAGAAACATCTCATTATGAATATGTCTGTAATGAGAGTGCAAGAGCATTGATGAATTTGTCTCTTGAAGGATTAGCATTGGGTTATGGAATATTAACTTGTGAAAACTATGAGCAAGCATTAGCAAGATCTATTTCCTCAAAAAATGTAATAGGAAAAGGACTAGTGGCTACTAGAGCATGTATTAATCAAATTGATCTTAAACGTAAATACACATATGAAAGTTAAGAGAAATGCTCGTCTAGCAGCCGTACAAGTTATATTTCAATATTATTTTTCTAAATCTGATATCAATAAAATAATAAGTGATTTTAGTAATTTGAATGAAGATTCTTTAAAAAAAAAAAAATATAATAGTTATGATAAAAAACTTTTTAAAAAAATAGTTTTAGGTGTATGCAATAATCAAAATAAAATAAAATTGCTAATAGAAAACAACTTGTCAGAAAACTGGTTTTATGAACGAGTTGATCCTACTATGAGATCTATTATCAGTTTAGGAGTATATGAATTATCATTTTGTGAAAATACGCCACATAATGTTATCATTGATGAATATGTTTCTATTGCTGGTTTGTTTTTTAATAAAACAAATACAGGTTTTGTTAACGGCATATTAGATACTATAAGCAAGATAATAAGAGAAAATGAAGGAAACTGACTTAATTAAAAAATACTTATTTCCAATAAGTAAACACTTTAAACCTTCTATCAACTTACAAGATGATGCTGCAATTTTAAAAAGCTTTGATAAAGAAAACTTTATAATAAGTGTTGATAGTTTTATTCAAGGAATACATTGTCCCAGTTTTCTTGATCCAAAATCAATGGCAATAAGAGCTATTTTTTGTGCCACCAGTGATTTAGCAGCAATGGGAGCTATACCATATTGTATGTTTTTATCTTTAACAATTCCTAAAAATAAGGGTAGCAGTTTTTTTAAAAGTATTGCTAACGGTATTGAAGAATCTATTGATAGAGTAGGAATTAGTCTTGCAGGAGGTGATTTAACTTCTTACTGTGGCCCACTTGCTATAAGTGTGACAGTTGTTGGTAGAAAAAAAACTATCGAAAAAGCTTTATTTAGAAGAGGTAGCAAAGTAGGCGATTACATTGGTGTAACAGGATTTATAGGGGATGCATATTTAGGATTAAAAATACTTGAAAAAAAAATATCTATTTCTGATAGAAAACATGAAAAAGCTGCAGTTGACTCTTTTCTCTTTCCACCACAACTTCATAAATTTGCTGCCAATTTATCAAAGCATGCAAAAGCTTGTATTGATATTTCCGATGGTTTAGTTGAGGATTTAAAGAAACTATCAGATTTGGCTAATTGTGGTGTTAGTATTTCAAAAGAAAAAGTACCAATATCTGATAATGCTAAACTTTTTTTAAAAAAAGGAAAATTTACTTTAAAAGATTATTTAACTGCAGGTGATGACTATCAACTAGCCTTTACTTTTGATAAAAAAAATATCAAAAAAATAAAAGTTTTAGAAAAAAAGTTTAATCTTAAAATTTCAGTTATAGGAGAATTGATAAAGAAAAAAGGAGTATTTTTAAATAATAAAAATATTAGAGGTGGTTTTTCACATTTTTAGAACATAATTTTAAATAGATATTGCATAAAGTCGATACATCTGGCATTGTACAAAAATTAATAATTTATTTTAGGTGAATTGCGATGGAACAAATATTTTTATTTTCTAGTGTTGCAGGTTTTATAGCAATAATATATGGCTTTATAACTGCTAGACAAGTTTTGAGAATGCCTTCAGGAAGCAAAAAAATGCTTCAAATTTCAGGAGCTATTCAAGAGGGTGCTTCAGCTTATTTAAAAAGACAATATATTACCATTTCCATAGTCGGAATAATTATATTTGGTTTCATTTCAATATTTTTAGATTTGAATGTAGCCATTGGTTTCTTAGTAGGTGCTTTATTATCAGGAGTAGCTGGATTTATTGGTATGCATATATCTGTAAGAGCTAATGTTAGAACTACTGAAGCAGCTAAAAAAGGATTAAATCAAGGACTAAATGTAGCATTTAGGTCAGGAGCAGTTACTGGTATGCTTGTAGCTGGATTAGCACTTTTAGCAATTTGTTTTACTTATTATTATCTTATTAATAGTGGAGCACAAAATAGGGAACTAATTGACCCTCTAGTTGCACTGGGTTTTGGAGCATCCCTAATTTCAATTTTTGCAAGATTAGGAGGAGGTATTTTTACTAAAGGTGCTGATGTAGGAGCAGATTTGGTAGGTAAAGTTGAAGCAGGTATACCTGAGGATGATCCTAGAAATCCCGCAGTAATTGCCGATAATGTAGGAGATAATGTTGGAGATTGTGCTGGGATGGCTGCGGACTTATTTGAAACTTACGCAGTAACGGTTGTAGCAACTATGGTGTTAGCGTCCATCTTTTTTAATGGTAGTTCTGAAATACTATTAATGAATCTACCTTTAGCAATTGGTGGAGTTTGCATTTTAGCATCAATAATAGGTACTTATTTTGTAAAAATTTCTAATAATGGGACAGTTATGGGAGCTTTGTATAAAGGTTTCATAGTATCAGCTTTGTTAGCATTAATTGGCATTTATGGAGTAATTGATTTCTTTATTGGTATGAATACGATGTTTTCAAGCTCTAACGGAAACTTTTCAGCAATTGACATTTTTTACTGCTCAGTAGTAGGGTTAGCGGTTACAGCTTTATTTATATGGATTACTGAATATTATACTTCAACTAATTTTAGACCTGTTAAATCAGTAGCAAAATCATCTGAAACAGGACATGCTACAAATGTTATTCAGGGTTTAGCTATCTCCATGGAATCTACGGCAGTTCCAGCTATAATAATTTGTATAGCAATTATAGTTTCAAATAGTATAGCGGGATTGTTTGGTATAGCTATTTCAGTTACTAGTATGTTAGCCCTAGCTGGAATGGTTGTAGCTTTAGATGCATACGGTCCAGTTACAGATAATGCAGGAGGTATAGCCGAGATGGCAAATCTCTCTGAAAATGTTAGAAAAACAACTGATAATCTCGACGCCGTTGGTAATACTACTAAGGCAGTTACTAAAGGTTATGCAATTGGTTCGGCAGGTTTAGGAGCTCTAGTTCTGTTTGGTGCGTATCGTGAAGATCTAGATTATTTTATAGCTAACTCATCAACTTACACATACTTTGAAGGATTAGATATTAATTTTTCACTAGATAATCCTTTTGTTATAGTTGGATTAATTTTTGGAGGGTTATTACCATTTCTGTTTGGAGCGCTTTCTATGACTGCAGTGGGAAGAGCAGCTTCTTCTGTAGTTTTGGAGGTTAGAAGACAATTTTCTGAAAATAAAGGTATAATGACTGGTAAAACTAAGCCAAATTACGGTAGAACAGTTGATTTGTTAACAAAGGCAGCAATTAAAGAAATGATAATTCCTTCTTTGTTACCTGTTTTAGCACCAATTATATTTTACATAATCATAGAAAATGTTGCTGGGAGATCAGAGGCTTTTATTTCTCTTGGAGCTATGTTGCTCGGGGTTATAATAACAGGCCTTTATGTAGCAATTAGTATGACTTCTGGGGGAGGCGCTTGGGATAATGCTAAAAAATATATAGAGGATGGAAATCACGGAGGAAAAGGATCAGAAGCCCATAAGGCTGCAGTTACTGGAGATACTGTAGGAGATCCTTACAAGGATACCGCTGGGCCAGCTGTAAATCCTATGATTAAAATTACTAATATAGTGGCATTGTTATTGTTAGCATTTTTAGCTCATTAATCTGGTTCTTCCATTCTTCTTACAAAGGAGTCTAGTAATTCTCTTACTAAACCTCTTTCAAAGATGGAGTTTTCTGTATCAACTTTAACTGTATTTATTTTTACTGAAGTGTCATTTTTAATAATGTCAAAAGTTTCTACATTTTGTTTCTTGTTAAACTTTATTTTTAAAACTTTATTACCAGAGTTTCTGACTTGAAAATACGCTTTTTCTTTTTGAATAAAAAAAATGTAGTACCATATGTTATCTGAAAAGGTAGATTTAGTTGATGGTTGACCAAGTATTTCAATTATCTCTGATTTATTTAGCCTTGCAGTCTTTAGTAAATTTAATTCATCATCTGAAAAAATATTTCCATGTCTTGAAATTCTTGGACTACAATTGTAGATTAAAGTTAGAATAACAAAGTAGCAAATAAATCTAATTAAATAACTAAACATAAATAATCATTATAATTACTATAAAATAAGATGTTTTTTAACCTAAAAAATAATAAAATAAAAAATAGTTCCTATTTAATTTATAAAAAAATAGTTTTACGCTCAAGGAATAAAGTTTTTTATACATATCTAAAGGTACCTGATACTATAGATGGTAGGTTTGATTTAATTGTATTACACTTCTTTTTCATACATAGTGTTCTTTTTAAAAAAGAGGTCTCTAAAAATAGCATTTATAATTATTTATTAGATATAATGTATAAGGATTTTGACTCAAATTTAAGAGAAATTGGTGTGGGTGATCTATCTGTAGGGAAAAAAATTTATCAAATGTCAGAGGCAGTTGCTGGCAGAGTAAATGCTTATAATAAGTCTAAAGATAAAAAAGAATTACTATACAAGACTATATCTAGAAATATATATGGTTCAAAAAAAAATATAGATAAAAAAACTAAGCAGATTATGGTAGATTATTTCTTGATTAATTTAAAAAACATAAAATCGAAAAATTTGGGTGACATTAAAGAGAATAGTGATATATTTTTTGATTTAGAAAAATTTGTTAATATTTATAAGAAGTAATTATATGGCTGTACCAAAAAAAAAGATTTCTTCTTCTAGAAGAGGCAAAAGAAGATCTCACCATGCTTTGATTGATAATATGGTAATGGAATGCCCCAACTGTGGAGCAGAAAAAAGACCTCATCATATTTGTCCAAGCTGTGGATACTACAATACCAAACAAGTAATTGAACTCAAGAAAGTAGAAGATAAAAAAGAGTAATTTATATGTCTAATAGCATAAAAATAGCTATAGATGTAATGGGGAGTGATAAAGGCCCTGAGTCAATAATCTCTGGTGCGGCATTAAGCAAAGAGAGAAATCCTGAGTCTGAATATATTTTTTTTGGAGACAACAAACTAATTAGTAAATTAGTAAAAAAGTTTACTGTTTTAGATGGGGCTTTTGAAGTAGTGGGTACCGATGATGTAGTATCTCCTGATGATAAACCTTCTGCAGTTCTAAGAAAAAGTAAAAACACTAGCATGGGAAAAGCATTAGAATGTTTGCAAAACAAGAAGGTAGACGCATTAGTTTCTGCTGGAAACACAGGGGCCTTAATGGCATTATCAAAATTTAAGTTAAGAACACTAACTGGAATTAGCAGACCAGCTATAGCAACGACTATACCCCATTCTAATGGTGAGTTTGTTATGTTAGATTTGGGAGCAAATGTTGATTGTAACACTGAAAACTTAATACAGTTTGCAATCATGGGTTCAGAGTTTGCTAAAGTTGTTTTAGGAAAGAGAAGCCCGAAAATAGGAATTTTAAATGTAGGGACAGAACAAGAAAAAGGTAAAGCTGCACTTCAAGAGGCTTCAGAATATCTAAAGAACAGTTACTTAGCTGAAGAATTCTCAGGTTTTGTTGAAGGAAATCAAATTACTAATGGTGTTGTAGATGTTGTAGTTACAGATGGATTTTCTGGTAATATATCTTTAAAGACAGCTGAAGGAATTGCTAAATTATGTACCATTTATATAAAGCGAATGTTTTCAGATAGCTTTATGGGAAAAGTATCTTATTTGCTAATAAAAAAGTCTTTAGACACGCTTAAAACGAAACTTGACCCTAGAAACAGGAATGGAGCACTTTTTTTGGGCCTAAATGGTATAGTAGTCAAAAGTCATGGCGGAGCAGATGCCTTAAGTTTTGCTGCAGCTATAGATATTGCTTTTGAGTTTTCTAAAGAAGGAGTTGGTGATAAGATAATT
>PCCU01000002.1 GCA_002732015.1 Candidatus Pelagibacterales bacterium | reverse complement strand
TAACACAAAATTTAACCCAATCTGAAGCTTCTTTTATCATGATTAATAATTAAAGTATTGTAATATTAAAATATATTACAATATAGAATAATTGTATTATGTTAAGTTGTAATAATAGATTATATTAAGGATAAAATGATTTTATATGATTTAAAATGTGAAAACGGGCATACATTTGAAGCATGGTTTGCTTCCTCTGAACAATATGATAGGCAAAATAAAAGAAAACTAATATGCTGTCCAATATGTGACTCAAATAAGATAAAAAAGGCTCTCATGGCTCCTAATCTTAAAGGAACAAAAAAGTCTAGAAAAAGCTATGACGAAAAAATGGTGCAAGATAAGAATAAAAAATTCAATAAAAAGCTTAAAGAGTTTAAAAAATTCATAGAAAGTAATACTGAAGACGTAGGAAAGAACTTCACTGAAGAAGCTAAGAAGATATATTATGGGGAGAAAAAATCTAGGCCCATAAGAGGCGAGACTACTAAAGAACAAGCAGAAGAGCTTATAGAAGAAGGTATACCAATTGCTAAACTCCCTTGGTCTTCCAGAGAAGATGCATAAAGATGAAGAAATTTACTAAAAAGA
Organism: Candidatus Pelagibacterales bacterium; assembly: GCA_002732015.1. Classification (GTDB taxonomy): domain Bacteria; phylum Pseudomonadota; class Alphaproteobacteria; order TMED109; family TMED109; genus JAYYAX01. Next base: position 51,765 of record PCCU01000002.1, on the reverse strand, counting down.
ATTGGAATGATTGGAAATATTTAGCTGATAAAGAATTAGAAAAAAATAAAAAAAAAAAAAAGCTAGAATGGCAGTCACCTGATGGAATTGTATTCAAGTCTCTATATACTGAAGAAGATTTAAATAATTTAGAGCATTTAAATTCATTTCCTGGTTTTCCACCTTTTTTAAGAGGTCCTAAAGCCACAATGTATAAAGGAAAACCTTGGACCATAAGGCAGTATGCAGGATTTTCTACTGCAGAGGAGTCAAATAAGTTTTACAAAGATTGCTTAAAAAATGGTCAAAAAGGATTATCTATTGCTTTTGATCTTCCCACTCATCGTGGATATGATAGCGATCATCCCAGAGTGGTCGGGGATGTAGGTAAAGCTGGAGTTGCGATAGACTCTGTTGAGGATATGAAAGTTTTATTTAATGGAATTCCTTTAAATAAAATGAGTGTTTCTATGACTATGAACGGGGCTGTTCTTCCAATTTTAGCATCATATATAGTAGCAGGTGAAGAACAGGGTGTTGAACTTAAATACTTATCTGGAACCATACAAAATGATATTTTAAAAGAATTTCTGGTAAGAAATACATATATATATCCACCCAGAGATTCCCTTAAAATTATTTCGGATATTATTTCCTACACTTCAAGAAAAATGCCTAAGTTTAATTCTATATCAATTTCTGGATATCACATGCAAGAAGCTGGAGCCACCGAAGTGCAAGAATTAGCATTCACTATAGCTGATGGAATTGAATATATAAAAGCTGCTTTAGACAAAGGTTTACATGTAGACTCATTTGCACCGAGATTATCATTTTTCTTTGGAATAGGAATGAATTTTTTTACAGAAATAGCAAAGTTGAGGGCAGCTAGATTTTTATGGGCACTAAAGGTTAAAGAGCTATTTAACCCTAAGGATAATAAATCCCTTATCTTAAGAACGCATTGTCAGACTTCAGGAGTCTCTTTAACTGAAAAGGACGCTTACAATAATGTAATTAGAACAACAGTTGAAGCAATGGCAGCGGTATTAGGGGGGACACAATCTTTACACACGAACTCTTTTGATGAAGCAGTGGCACTTCCAACAGAAAATTCATCTAGGATAGCTAGAAATACACAATTAATTCTTCAGCATGAAACTAATATTTGTGATGTAATTGATCCACTAGCAGGAAGTTATTTCATAGAAAGTTTAACTAATGCAATGATTGTTAACTCAGGAAATTTAATTGATAAAATTATTAAGTTAGGAGGTATGACAAAGGCCATTGAAAAAGGATATCCAAATGAACTTATAGAAAAGTCTGCTTTGATTAAGCAGGCTGAAATTGATAGCGGTAAAAGGGTAATAGTAGGGGTAAATAAGTTTTTAAATAGCAATGAAAAAGACTTTGAAATACTTAAAATTAATAACTCTAAAGTCATTAAGAGTCAATTAGCTAGAATTAATAAAATTAAAAAAGATAGAAATACTTCTCAATTAAAAAAAACTCTCAAGAATTTAAAAAATGCAGCTTTAAATAATGATGGAAATCTATTAGAGTTATCTGTAAAGGCTGTAAGAGCTAGAGCAACTGTAGGAGAAATATCTTCCACTTTAGAAGATGTATTTGGGAGATTTGAAGCCAAGCCCAAAATTTCAAAAAATGTTTACTCTGAAAGTTTTGATGAAAAAAACAAAATAAGTGATCTTAAAAGTAGCATAAAGGACTTTAAAGATAAAATAGGAAGAGCTCCTAAAATCTTTGTATGTAAATTAGGGCAAGATGGGCATGATAGGGGAGCTAAAGTTGTTGCTTCATCTTTCGCTGATTTAGGGTTTGAAGTAGAGCTATCAAAACTATTTCTGACCCCTGAAGAACTTTTCAGCCAAGCAAAAAGTAGTAATGCTGATGTTGTTGGAATTTCTAGTCATGCAGCTGGTCATTTAACTTTAGTTCCTAAATTTATGGATTTAGTTAATGACAATAATGAAAAATTTTTGGTAATATGTGGAGGAGTTATACCAAAAGAGGATTACAGTTTATTAAAAGAAAAAGGTATATCTGAAGTTTTCGGTCCAGGAACAAATTTATTAGATGCAATTTATAAAGTATTCAATATGATTAAGTACGGAAAAAAGTCTAATATATAATTAAATGTTGAAGCTTTTTTAATTTTATATTAATTATTAATTTGAGGATTAAATATGACAAAAAAATGTGATTTAACTGGCAAGCATTCCATGACAGGAAATAATGTCAGTCATGCTAATAATAAAACTAAAAGAAAATTTTTTCCTAACTTGCAATCTGTGAGCCTATACAGTGAGAAGTTAGAGAGTAAACTTAGTTTTAAGGTTGCTGCGTCTACTTTAAGAACTGTAGAAAAATCTGGAGGCATTGATAAATTTCTGTTAAACTCTGATGCGAAAAANTTATCAAATCTTGCAAAAAAATATAAAAAAAACATTTTAAAGAAGATAGATTTAAGCAAACCTAAAACATCTCAATAAGTTTCATTGACATTACTTCTGCAAGCTCGTCAACATCTAAAATGGTAACTGCTTTAGCATAATACCTGCTAACATCATGTCCAATTCCTATTGCAACTAATTCTACATTACTTTTTTTCTCTATTAGCTTAATAGTATTTTTAAGGTGAAGATCTAGTAAATTTCCATCATTGGAAGATAAAGTACTATCATCAACCGGTGCTCCATCAGAAATAACCATAAGAATTTTTCTTTTTTCTGGTCTGTTCAGAGTTCTTTTAAATGCCCACTCTAGTGCTTCCCCATCAATATTTTCTTTTAATAAACCTTCTTTCAACATGATTCCAAAGTTTTGTTTGCTTCTTCTTATTGGATGGTCAGCATGTTTGTAAATAATATGAAGCAATTCATTCAACCTTCCTGGGCAAGAAGGTTTATTATTTTTTATCCAATAGTCTCTTGCCCTTCCACCTTTCCAAGTTTTTGTAGTAAAACCTAGTACTTCTACTTTTACTCCGCATCTTTCCAATGTTTTTGCAAGAACATCCGTTGATATTGCAGCAATAGTAATTGGTCTTCCTCGCATAGAACCAGAGTTATCAATTAAAAGAGTTACAACGGTATCTTTGAAGTCTGCCTCTGCTTCCTTTTTATAGGATAAAGAGTTTTCTGGAGAAACAATTATTCTTGCTAATTTTCCACTGTCTAATATTCCTTCTTCTAAATCAAATTCCCACCATCTTTTTTGTTTGGCTAAAAGTTTTCTCTGAAGCTTATTTGCTAAAATTGTAATTGTTGAGTCAAGTTTGTTAGTTTGTTTATCTAACTGTTTTCTTAGCTTTAGGGTTTCGTTTGTATCACATAGCTTATTTGCATAGATAATATTATCAAATTTAGTTGTATAAATTTTGTATTTGAAGCTGGGATGGTTATCTGCGTTAGGAGTAGATTTGCTAATAAACTCTATATTTGAGTCATCACTGCCACCGGTAAATTCGATATTTTCGCTTTTATTAATTTCTTCATTTTCTAACTTTTCAATTAAATCATCGGATATGAGATTTTCATCATTTACCTTTTCCTCTTCTTCTAACTCATCATTTTTTTCTGAACTATTTTCTTCTTCATCATTTTCTTGATCATTCTCTTTCAAAGGGGTTTCTTTTTTTAAAAAAATCGACTCTAATAGCTGATGGATAAAATCACTAAATTCTTCTTGATTGCTAATTAAAGAAAAAATATTCTTTTTATAATTTTTAAGGAATTTTTCAAATTTTTTATAATCCTTATCTAGGTTTTTTTTATATTTTAATGAAAGTTCTTCTTTTAATAAAAAATCTCTCAACAAGAACTTTATAGTCTTTTCTCTAGAAATTTTTTCTGCCTTATCTTTCTTATCTTCTAATTCTAATTCTAAAAAATCAGAAATATTTTTTTTTACTCCAGGCATTGCAAAGGAACCTAAAACCTCACACCTCATATTTTCTAACTCATCAAATATTTTTTTATGATCTTCTTTTGAAGGGGATAATTGTTTATGTAAATCAATATCATGATGCTTTCTAATTAAAGAGGCAGAGTCACTCATCCCTCTAATTTTTTTTACATTACTTGATTCAGAAGACTCTGTTAAGATAGGTAGAATTATATCTGATTTATTTTTATTGTTTGGATCTCCAAAGAATATACTTAAGTTTTTTTTTTCTGAAATTACTTTTGCAGTACTTTCTATAGATTTTTGAAAGTTATTATTTGTTTGAATTTTTTTTTTTATCATTCTTCAGTTTTGGAGATAGGTTCTACAAAATTTGTCCAATTGCTAGGCAAATCTCTTGCAAAACATCTTTGAAAGTATTCTCCAATAATATTTCTTTCTGCTTCGTCACATTTATTTAAAAAGGTAAGTCTAAATGCATAATCTAAGTCTTCTAAAATGCAGGAGTTTTCTGCCCAAGTAATTATTGTTCTAGGTGACATAACAGTTGAGATATCTCCATTTTTAAAACCTATTCTAGTTAGATTTGCTAATTTAATCATAAGTATTAGGTTTTCTTTTTTAAATTTTTTTAAAAAATCTTTAGTTTTTGAGGAAATAATTTTAAATTCTGTATCTTCATTTAAATAGTTCAAAGTTGAAACAATATTCCATCTATCCATTTGACCTTGGTTTATTTGCTGGGTGCCGTGGTACATGCCTGTTGTGTCTCCTAATCCAATAGTATTAGTCGTACAAAATAATCTAAAATTAGCATGAGGGACAATAACCCTATTTTGTTCTAATAAAGTTAATCTACCTTCTAACTCTAGTACTCTCTGTATAACAAACATAACATCTGGTCTACCTGCATCATATTCATCAAAAACTAAAGCAGCTCCGTATTGTAATGCCCATGGAATTATACCTTCTTTAAATTTGGTTATCTGCACTCCATTTTCTAAAACAATTGCGTCTTTTCCTATTAAATCTATTCTACTTATATGACTATCTAAGTTTACTCGAATGCAAGGCCAATTTAATCTTGCAGCAATTTGCTCTATATGAGTAGATTTTCCGGTTCCATGATAGCCCTGTATCATTACTCTTCTATTATGTTTAAATCCAGCTAGTATTGCTTTGGTAGTATCTTCTTCAAAAAAATAATTTTCGTCTATGTTAGGAACATAATCATCTTTTTCTAAAAACGCTGGTATTTTAATATCCCAATTAATATTAAAAACCTTTTTTGCAGAAATATTAGTATTAGGTTCTTTATTTTTTTCTAGAATTTCTTTTTTTTTTAAATTATTCATAAAATTTATTTTTTAAGAAACTTTATCAAAGAGGAATAAGCATTATTAAGTCTAACAATTTTTTCATTGCACCCTGATTTATTTAAATCAGGATGGTATTTCTTTACCATTTTCTTATATTGTTTCTTTACTTGAATAATGTTACAAAAATCATTTAAGTCTAAAATTTGCAGAGATCTTCTAATATTAAGGTCTATTGTTTTATTTTGGGAAAGATTTTCTTTAAAAGTACTAGCTTTATTTTCGAAAAAATTTAATTCGTCTTCTATTACAAGTTTATTAATTTTTTTCTTAGTTTTTCTATGCCAATAGGCATCATTAGAGACTTCATTGTATATTTCATCTATACTCCTGCCCTTAAAGTAGTCCCAAGCCTTATTATACTCTTTAATATGTTCAAAGCAAAAAAACTTAAATGTTCTTAGTTTTTCTCGTGAAGTAGGTGCTCTATACTCACCTTTTTTTTCGCATCCTGGCCATTCACAATATTTTGTAAGCCTAAGCTGTTCAAACTCATATACTTCATTATAAGAGTTTAAATAAATATTTTTATTTTTAAACATACTATTATATTATGTCTTTTTATATTATTAGCAAGTTTAGAAAATTTATGAAACAGAGATATTCTAGTATTAAGAAAAAAATAATCGAAGAACTTAATCCTGAGGTCTTAGAAATTAGAGATGATAGTTATTTGCATAAAAATCACGGCAATATTAAAGAAGGAGATACTGAAACTCATTTTTACATAAAAATTAAATCTTCAGCTTTTAATAATAAAAGTAAACTATCTATGCATAAAATTATTTACGATATACTAAAAGAAGAATTTAAAAAAGGCTTGCATGCTCTAGAACTGAACTTAAGTGATAATAAATAAATGAATAAAAATACTGAGAAAATTGAAGATAAAGAACAACTAATTACTTGGTTTAAAACTGGTTTTAAAAAAAAGAGCGAATGGATGGTTGGAACAGAACATGAAAAGTTTGCTTATACATTTTCAAAGAATAAAAATAAATATATACCATTATCTTATGATGGAAAGATAGGAATAAAATCGTTTCTAAAAGAGTTAAGTAAGTTTGGTTGGGAACCTATTTTTGAAGAAAAAAATTTAATTGCCTTAAAGAAAGAACTCCAATCAATTACATTAGAGCCTGGTGGACAGATAGAATTATCAGGTGCGCCCCTAAAAAGTTTGCATAACACTTGTAAAGAAACTAATGAGCATTTAAAACTAGTAAAAGATATAGGAAAAAAACTAGATATTTTATTAGTTGGTTTAGGCGTAAGACCTAATGAAAGTTTTTCAGAGGTACCATTTATGCCAAAAGCAAGATATCAAATAATGAGAAATTACATGCCTAAAAAAGGAAAAAGAGGTTTGGAAATGATGCATAGCACTTGTACAGTACAAGCTAATTTAGATTTTGACTCTGAACAGGATATGATAAATAAAATAAAATTAGCTGTAAAAATTCAACCTGTTGTGACTGCCTTATTTGCAAACTCTCCATTCTACGAAGGTAGTTATAATGGCTACGAGAGTTTGAGAAGTCATATATGGACAGATACAGACCCAGATAGATGTGGTGTCTTAAAAGTGGCCTTAAAAGAAGACTTTGGTTTTTCTAGTTATGTAAATTATGCTTTATCGGTTCCTATGTATTTTGTAGTAAGGAAAAATAAATACATTGACTGTGCAGGAAAGTCTTTCTCAGATTTTTTAGAAGGGAAACTTGATATAATGCCCGGAGAAAAACCTACTATTCAAGATTGGGAAAACCATCTATCGACAATTTTTACTGATGTTCGTTTAAAAAAAATTATAGAAGTAAGGGGAGCAGATGCAGGCAATTGGAGAAGAACATGTGCATTACCTGCTTTTTGGGTTGGTATTCTTTATGGAGAAAATTCTATAGGTTTAGCTGAAAGAATATGTGATAAATGGACTATAGATGATATAGAAAATTTATCAAAGCGCGTAGCAAAGAAAGGTTTAGATGCAGAAATATGTGGAGAAAAAGTATTAGATGTAGCAAAAAATTTAATAGAAATATCTAGAAGTGGCCTAATAAGCAGAAACGTTAAAGACGCTATAGGAAATAATGAAAGTATATATTTAAATGTTTTGGAAGAAATTCTACAAAAAAAGAATTCCCCTGCTAGGGAACTAACAAAAAGTTTTAAACAGAAATACAATCATAGTATGCAAGAACTTTTGAAAGATATAGCTTATTAACTCTAGTTAGAAGTTCCGCCAACTGTTAATGCTTTTATTTTTAGAGTAGGCTGTCCTACGCCAACAGGTACTCCTTGACCATTTTTTCCACATGTACCAATACCAGGATCCATTTCAAGGTCATTTCCAACAAACTGAACCTTTTTCAATACTTCAAATCCAGATCCTATAAGAGTAGCTCCCTTGATAGGATAGGTTATTTTTCCATTTTCTATCATATATGCTTCACTAGCGGAAAAAACAAATTTTCCGTTTGTTATATCAACTTGACCTCCACCAAACGTTTTGGCATAAATTCCATTTTTTGTTCCTTTCAAAATTTCTGCAGGATCATGTTTTCCAGAAGCCATTAAGGTGTTGCTCATCCTAGGCATTGGCTGATGGGCATATGATTGTCTTCTACCATTTCCTGTTGGTTCTACATTCATAAGTCTTGCGTTTTGTCTATCTTGCATAAGCCCAACCAATTTTCCCTTATCAATTAGAATAGTTTTTGCAGAAGGAGTCCCTTCATCATCAATAGTAAAAGAACCTCTTCTATTTTCTATAGTACCATCATCATAAACTGTTACCTCATCGTCAGCCACCTTTGTACCCATAAGCTCTGTAAAAACACTAATTTTTTTTCTATTAAAATCACCTTCCAGCCCATGACCAATTGCTTCATGCAATAATATGCCTGGCCATCCTGACCCCAATACTACCGTTTGCTCTCCCGCTGGAGCTTCAATAGCTTTAAGCATAACCTCTGCTTGCTTAAGCGCATTTTTAACTTCTTTTTTCCAATTTTCTTCTGCAAAAAGTTCTCCGTAAAGAGTACGACCTCCCAAGCCTACAGTCCCAGTTTCTTTTTTTCCATTTTGTTCTAAAGTTATAGAAATATTAAGTCTTACAAGTGGTCTTATATCTTCTAAAATATCACCCGTAGGTCTTAAGATATTTATTTTTTGATAGTTTCCTGATAGGGAAATTGAAACCTGTCTTGTTCTAGGATCTAACTTTCTAGCATATTCATTAATATCCTTTAAAAGCTTTATTTTACTTTTGTAATCAATTGAATCGATGGGGTTCTGATCAGTGTAAAGTTTATTATTTGTTCTGCTAGGTTCTAGTGCTAAAGTGCCAGAATACCCTTTTTTAACAGCAGAGACTACTTCAGCAGCATTTTTAAGAGAATTTATGCTAATATTATTAGAGTGAGAATACCCAACTAATTCCTTATTTATAGCCCTTAACCCAAATCCCTTTATTTTATTAAATGATGAGCTTTTTAAAACATTATCGTCAAATAAAAAGCTTTCATTCATTGTGTCCTCTAAATACAATTCCCCATCATCACAATCATTTAATACATTTTTTAAAATACTATCTGTGAATTTATTATTTGTTAATTCATCAAAACTCATTTTTACCTCTAATTATATACATTAAATTCAACTTATTAGATTAAAATAATCTTTAAATGACTTTCTTTTTTCTAATTTTTCAGCCCAGGCTTTAATATATTTTCTGTTTTCACATCCATCTATTTTTATCCATTTAGCAAATGCTAAGACAGTGTAAGCATCTATATCAGCAATACTAAATTTATCTCCTGCAACATATTTTTTTTTTTTTAAATTTTTTTCTAAAAAGTCAAAAAATAAAATAGACCTTTTTTTGCCTCTTTTTACTAGTTCTGGTATTGCTAAAATTTTAGCAGGTCCTGCGAACACCCTCTCTTTAAAAGCGTCAACAGAATTCCTAAAGGCTTCTCCAACTGCTTGCAGACCATCAAACTCTACTTTTCTTCTATACATCTCAATTTTTGCTATTTCAACTGGATTACTACCAAAAAGTTTTGGAGTAGTTTTTTTTGATTCTAAAAATCTACAAATGGCAATACTCTCACAGATAGTTTGGTTTTTATATCTAAGAAAAGGAACAGTTCCCCAAGGGTTTAACTTTAAAAACTTTGGTTTAAGATTATGATGTTTAGATAAATCTACATGAACTCTTTTAATATTTAATTTTTTTTCATTTATGAATAGGTTAACTCTCATAGGATTTGGAGCTCTAGGGTAGTCATATAAAATCATTTTAGTTCCTGTAATATTTTTTTTGAAAATTTAATTAATGTTTTATTTTGCAATTCAGTCCCCACTGTAATTCTAATACAGTTACTCATTTTATAAGCATTTAACTTTCTAACAAAAATATTTTCTTTTTCTAAACGTTTTGCAAACATATTGGCATTATAAGAGTTTTTTAAAATAATAGTAACAAAATTTGCAACACTAGGAATAACTTTTATTTCTAGTTTTTCAAATTCCTTAGAAAGCCAGTTTGTCCAATAATAATTATGTTCTATAGACTTTTTTAAGAAATTTTTATCATCTAAAACTAAATTACCAATCTGCTGTGCATATGCATTGATATTAAAGGCAGGTCTAATTTTTTCCAAAACTTTCGCTATGTTTTCAGGACAATATGCCCAACCTAACCTTAAAGAAGATAGGCCAAACATTTTTGAAAAAGTATGAGTAACAACAACATCTGTTCTCTTTTTTGCATATGAAATAGAGTCCGAATAGTCTTTTTGAGTTACATATTCAGAATAAGCTGAGTCTATTACTAATAAACACGAAGGAGGCAGCTGTTCTCTTAATTGTTTAATTTCACTTTTAGTTAAATAGGTTCCTGTGGGGTTATTTGGATTAGCAATAAAACATACTCTTGTATTTTTATTTGCTTTTGATATGAGGTTGGAAATGTTAGATCTGTAGTTTTTCTCTAGAGCGAATACAGCTTTTGCCCCAGCTGCTTTTATTGCTAAAGGATATATTAAAAAACCGTATTTGCTATATAGCCCTTCTAAGCCTTTTGATAAGAAAGCATTGCAAATTAAGAAAAAAATTTCATCTGAACCATTTCCAAAAATAATATTTTTTTTTCCTATTTTATATAATTTCGATATTTTATCTCTCAAAGTATTTGCTTGTGAGTCTGGATATACTGAAAGTTTGACATTAATTTTATTTATTTTTTTCTTAGTTGCATTACTAAAATCTAGACATGTCTCATTGGATGAGAGTTTTATTAAAGGAAGTTTTGATTTATTTCTGCTATTAGACTTTCCTGGTTCATATGGTTTAATATTTTTTAAATTTTTGTTGTATGGAATTATTTTAGACATTTTGTATTTCAATTATTTTTTTCAAAATAAGTAAAGTTTTTTTACCGGAACCATTAATTAATGCATCAGAACTAGCTTTATATTTAGGAATTAGAGACTTTTTATGACTTATTTCAATAAAAGAACTTTTTTTGCTTTTAATAAAGTTGCTAATTGTCTTATATGCTTCTGAATTTCTAGGTAATATTTTTTCNGTAATTAAAATAACCTTACTAAATTTTTNGGTTTTTTTTTTTAAAACTTCTTTTAAATTTTTTCTAATTATTAATATTTCGCAGCAATTATTTTTTTTCAAATTAGTAGTAATAGCACTCATACTGGAATTTATTATTAATAAATTTTTCATAGTTTATTAATAATATAGTTATGTTCTGCTAGCAAGGGAGCTTTTTGAATTTTTTTCTGCTCTTTAATCTTTCTATCTATAACTGTGTTTATATGGGGGGTATTATTTTTTTTAAATAACTGACTTTTTAATGAAAGTTTTTTTTCAGCCAAGTGAGGATCTTTTATCAAGTTCTCGACTTTCTCTACAAGAGTACAACATACATTTGTTTCTTTAGAAAATTTTTTTTTCCAAAAAGATCCAGTTTTAGAATTTATAATTATTTGTATTTTTTTAATAATCTCAGAAGGTTTTTCTTTTTCAAAAACTACAGAGTTTGGGGCTCTAATTATTTCACAAAACCTATGCCAAAATTTGTCTTCTAATGCCCCTAAAGCTATAAATTTTTTATCAGAAGTTTCATATATAAAATACCTATGAAATCCTCCGTTTAAATGAAGACTATTTTCACTAGGTGACTTCTTGTGATAGGTATAGTGAGCTAATCCTAGCCAGGCTAAAGGTATCATGTTTTCATACATAGATATATCTAAATAACAACCTGAACCTTTTCTGATAGCAAGCAACAAGCCCAATATAATATTCATAAAAGCAGGATAGCTTCCCCCTGCAATGTCGGCAATTTGGGTATTAGGCAAAATGGGAGTTCCATTTTTATCTGTACTTAGACTAAGCAAACCACTTTCAGCTAAATAATTGATATCATGCCCTGCAACTAATTTTTTTGGCCCACTTTGTCCATATCCTGTAATAGAACAGTAAACTAATTTCTTATTTATTTTCTTAAGAGTTTTCCAGTCAAGGCCTAGCCTTTTCATAACGCCTGGCCTGAATTGTTCAACTAATACATCAGAACTTTTTACTAATTTTAATATTTTTTCCCTATTCTTTTCATTTTTTAAGTCTACTTCTATAGACTTTTTTCCTCTATTAAGAATAGAGAATAATAAACTATTCCCTTTAATAAAAGGTTTTGATTTTCTTAAATCTTCACCTCCGATTTTTTCTACTTTAATTACTTCGGCTCCAGCATCTACTAACATTAGTGTTGCTAAAGGGCCTGGAAGCAGTGTAGAAAAATCTAGCACTCTTATGCCTTTCAGAGGTTTCATTTTTATCTTTCTTTTTGTTTAAATAACTATATTTAATTATAATAATATTTTTAAAAAGTTTATAATACTATGAAATATTTAATTGTCATTTTGATTTTAATTTTTACTTTAAAAAACTGCTTCTCTAATGAGAAGTTATATTTTCCATACATAATAGATTATAATAATTTTACTGCTTTTAAACCTGCAAGTATAGAAGTAGGTGATGCCATTAAAGGCAAAGTAATTTTAAAAAGTAGAAAGACTAACTGCTTATCCTGTCACAACGCACCATTGCCTGAAGAAAGGTTTCAAGGAAACTTTGGTCCGTCTTTACTAGGTTTAGGAAGTAGATATAGCAAAGAAGAGATAAGAATAAGATTAATAAATGCCAAGATAATAAATCCTGATAGCATCATGCCATCTTACTTTAAAACATTAGATTATCCCAGAACCCAAAAAAAATATTTAGGTAAAACTATTTTAGAAGTAGAAGAAGTTGAACACTTAGTAGAATACCTATATTCTTTAAAGTAATGAAAAAATTGGTAAACAGAAGATTATTTTGCGGAATTATTTTAGGGCTTTTTTCTAAATATTTTGCCTACAAATCATTTGCAGACGGGAGACCATTTCGAGATAGATTTCAATCCTACAGACAAACATTTAGAGTTGAGCCAGACAAAGAAGAAGCCGAAAGAATAGTAAAAAATATTATCAAAGGTAGAAAAATAGTTCCTAACTTAGTAGATTTAGATATACCTGATATTGCAGAAGATGGTAATGTTGTGCCTGTGAGTTTCTCAATCAATTGCGACATGAGTGCTAGTGACTATCCTAAAAGAGTTCATGTATTAGGTTTAGAAAACCCTTTTCCAGAAATAGCAATATATGAGTTTTTTCCAGAAGGAGGAAAGGCGGAAGTATCATTTAGGTGTCGACTAAGGAAAAGTTCTTATCTTATAGTTATAGCAGATATGCATGACGGCAGTGTAGGTATGAAAAAAAAATATATAGATGTAATGTTAGGAGCTTGTTCTTAAATGGAAAAACAAAGAAAGTTAAAATATAAGGAAACAGTAACCCAAGGAGAGTTAGTAAAAGTAAAGACTTTAGCTGAACATGAAATGGAGTCAGGAGTTAGAAGAGATGAAAAAACTGGTGTTATTTATCCTAGATTAATAATTTACAAAGTTACAGCAAGATATAATGGTAAAATTGTTTTTCAAGCCAATTGGTTCTCAGGGGTATCTGCCAATCCTTATCTAGCTTTTTATTTTAGAGCTAATAAATCTGGCCTAATAGAAATAGAATGGGAAGATGATTATTCTAAATCTACATTTAAAAGAGGTTACCTAAAGGTTTTGGATAAAGATGGAAATGAATTATTACCTATTAACCACTCAATTTAAAATTATATTTAAAATATTTTACTTATTAATTTATTTTATATCTACAAGCCTATTAGCTAATAATTTAGATAATAAAATTAATAATGTACTTTCAGGTTATAACTTTGCAGAACCATCTACTAGAAATATACAAGACGATGATTTTCTTAACCCTGGTATTTTATGGGTAGAAAATGGAGAAAAGTTATGGAATAAAATAGAAGGACCTAACAAACAATCATGTAATTCATGCCATGGAAGAAGTTCTAATATGAAAGGCATATCTTTAAAATATCCAATGGTAATTAAAAAGAAAAAAAAGCTTATTAACCTTGAGCAAAGAATAAACATTTGTAGAAAAAAAATGCAGGTAAAAAAGTTCGATGAGGAATCAAAAGAGATTTTGTCCCTATCTACTCTAATTGGATATAAATCTAGAAATATGAAGCTTAATTATAAAGTTACAGAAAATAATAAAAAATGGTATAGTTTAGGGAAAGAATTATATTTTAAAAAAATAGGTCTTATGGGGTTATCCTGTAATCAATGTCATGATGAAAGAGTAGGTTTAAATTTGCGTGCTGAAAAAGTTAGTCAGGGACAAATAAATGGCTTTCCAAGCTATCTTCTGAGATGGTCGAAGGTAGTATCTGTACATAAAAGAATTCAATTTTGTAATGAACAAGCAAGAGCTGTACCTTATGAAATTAACTCTAATGAAAATAATGCTTTGCAATTATACTTATCTGTCAGAGGTAACGGCTTAAATATAGAAACTCCTGCGGTGAGAAAATAAAATGTCAATAGTTGTTAAAGACACTGCTGAATTAATAGGCAATACTCCTTTACTTCATGTAAATAACATAAATACAGGTCTTTGTAACTTATATTTAAAACTAGAGTCTTTTAATTTAGGAGGATCTGTTAAAGATCGGCCAGCTAAAAATATGATTGAACATGCAGAAAAACAAAAAAAACTAAAACCAAGAGGTACTATAGTAGAGGCAACTGCAGGAAATACTGGTATAGCCTTAGCTATCATGGCGCTAAAAAAAGGTTACAAAATGATTGTAGTAGTTCCGGATAAAATGACTATCGAAAAAGTTTATCATTTACGAGCATTAGGAGCTGAGGTAATTATAACTAGGTCTGATGTTTCTAAGGGACATCCTGATTACTATTTAGATATAGCTAGAAAAATAGCTAAAAAAAAAAATGCCTTTTATATTAATCAATTTGATAATGAAGCCAATTTAAAGTCTCATTATGAAATGTTAGGACCTGAAATATTTAAGCAACTAAATGGAAAAGTTGATGCATTCGTTGCTGGAGTAGGAACTGGTGGTACTATTACAGGGGTAGGTAAGTTTTTAAAAAGAAAAGTTAAAAATTTTGAATTAGTATTAGCGGATCCAAAGGGTTCTATCTTAAAGGAACTGGTAGATACTGGAGAAATTTCTAAAGATGTTGGGTCTTGGATAGTAGAAGGCATAGGAGAGGACTTTAGTCCTCCTTTACTAGATAGCACCCTAATTGATCATGCTTACACAATATCTGATAAAGAGGCCGTAAAAACATGTAATATTATATTACAAAAGGAAGGAATTTTAGCAGGCTCGTCTTCAGGAACATTAATTGCTGCAGCAATTAAATATTGTAAAGCACAGAAAGTAAAAAAAAATGTTGTCACTTTAGTTTGCGATGCTGGAGATAAATACTTAAGAAAAGTATATAACAATAGCTGGCAAATTAGAGAAGGGCTGTATTTTAAAAATAATAAAAACGACTTAACAGATATAATTTCATATCCGGTGATCTTTGGAACAATGCCTAAAATCAATAAAGATAGTAACTGTGACTTAGCTTTTAAATTAATGAATGAGAACAGTTTAGATAAGTTGCTAGTTGAAGATAATAATAAAAATATAATAGGTGTAATTGACGAAAATAGTTTATTTGAGGCAGTTATGGCTAATTCTTTTAAAGGTAAGATTAAAAACTTCATTAATACAAATGTAAAAAAGGTTAAGCATTCACTTAGTATTAAGAAGTTACTAGTGCTTTTTGAAAAAGAAAACTTTGTATTTGTATACAAAAACAAAAAGTTTTTTGGCATGATTACTAAAAACGACCTTTTAAGTTATTTAAAAAGGAATCCTAATGATTGATAATAAAAAAAAATATGGAATGGCCACAAAGGCAATACATTCTGGTCAAGAACCAGATAAAACAACTGGCGCTATTATGGTTCCAATTTATGCTTCTTCCACTTATGTTCAAGAAAGTCCAGGAAAGCACAAAGGTTATGAATATTCTCGGACTCAAAATCCAACAAGAAATGCCTATGAAAAATGCATTGCTGATTTGGAGTCAGGGACTCATGGTTTTGCTTTCGCATCTGGAATGTCTGCTGCTGATGCAATATTAGGGTTGTTAGAAGTAGGAGACGAAGTTATAGCCATAGATGACCTTTACGGCGGAACTAGAAGACTTTTTGAAAAAGTAGCTTTAAAAAAATCAGGTCTTTCATTTAAGTTTATAGACTATAAAGTGTTTAATAACCTAGAAAGCTTCATTACTAACAAGACCAAAATGATATGGGTGGAGTCTCCGACTAATCCACTGCTAAAATTAGTAGACTTCAAAGCTTTAAGAGTGCTTAATAAAAAGATATTCACAGTAGTAGATAATACTTTTGCTAGTCCAATAGTACAGAGACCTTTAGAACATGAAATAGATATAGTAATGCATTCGGCAACTAAATATTTAAACGGTCATTCTGATATGATTGGGGGAGTAGTTGTTACAAATAGAAATGATATTGGTGAAAAATTAGCATTTTTACAAAACTCTATTGGAGCTATTCAAGGTCCTTTTGATAGTTTCTTAGCATTACGGGGTTTAAAAACTTTACCCCTTAGAATGGAAAGGCATAATTATAATGCAAAAAAAATTGCTGAGTTTCTAGAAAGCAGTACTAACGTTGAAAGAGTTATCTATCCAGGCTTAGTTAGTCATGAACAACATAGTCTGGCAAAAGAACAAATGAAAGGTTATGGAGGAATAGTATCATTTTATCTAAAAGCTAATATGGATCAAACAAAAACTTTTTTAGAAAATTGTAAAATTTTTTCTTTAGCTGAATCTTTAGGAGGAGTAGAGAGTTTAATTGAGCACCCGGCAATTATGACACACGGATCACTACATAAATCTTTAAGAGAAAGTCTAGGTATAAAAGATAATTTTATAAGAGCATCAGTTGGTATAGAAGATATAGATGATTTAATAGAAGATTTAACTTATGCTTTTCAAGCAGCGGGGTTTAGTTGATAAAAATTATGCTATTAAGACATGCTTCTGCAGAAATTGATGGATTTAATCAAGAGGACGACCATGAAAAACCATTAGACGATATAGGTAAAATCGATTGCATAAATTTATCTAATTGGTTAAAAAAAAGTTACTTAGATTTTGATTTAGTAATTACTTCTGATGCTACAAGAGCATTGCAAACTAGTAGTTTAGTTTTCGAACCTTTAAATGTTTTAATAAAACGAAATCCATCATTTTATCTATGTAATTATGAAGAAATTTTTAAATCTGTTAAAGGTTTAGATAATGATATTAGAAATGTTGTAATTGTAGGACACGAGCCAAGCATGTCAGAAACTATGAGAGAGCTAGTAGGGGCTACAAGACCTGACCTCAATAATTTTTTAACTATTCCTTACATGCCTTGTACAATGTCATTTATTCATTTTAATAAAGAATATTGGAAAGAGATTAAGCAAGGAGATGGTGTTTTAGAAGCATACATGTCACCTATGATATTAAATGAAAACAATGAAAAAAATTAAAGTACTTCTTGCTTCACCCAGAGGTTTTTGTGCTGGAGTAAAAAGAGCAATTGATATGGTTGATTTAGCATTACAAAATAGTAATTCTCCTATATATGTAAGGCATGAAATAGTTCATAACAAAAGAGTAGTTAATGATTTAAAAAGAAAGGGTGCAATTTTTGTTAAAGAATTAGAGGAGGTACCTAAAGGTGCAAAAGTTATTTTTAGTGCTCATGGAGTATCAAAAAAAGTTAAACAAGATGCTAAAATCTATAGACAATTATCTATCGATGCAACATGCCCTTTAGTGAGCAAAGTTCATCAACAGATTAAGCTTTATGAGAAAAAAGGCTATAAAATTTTATTAATAGGACATAAGGGACACCCAGAGGTTGATGGTATTGAAGGACAAGTAAACCAAAAAATTATAATTATTGAGGACGAAAAGCAAGCAAAAGAAATTAGGTTAAAGGATACAAAAAAAATAGCCTATGTTACTCAAACTACTTTATCTTTAAATGATACCAGTGAAATTATTAAAATTTTAAAAAATAAATTTCCTAATATAATAGGACCTGATCTAAATGATATATGCTATGCTACTCAAAATAGGCAAATAGCTGTTTCTAAGTTAGCTGATTTATGTGATTTAGTTTTTGTAGTAGGTGGAGAAAATTCATCCAACACAAAAAGATTAGCAGAAATAGTAAAAAAAAAGAATATTTCCGTGTTTAGAATTTCTGGAAAAGAGGATATTAACCAAAGCTGGTTTGACGAGGTTAAGACTCTTGGGATTACTTCAGGAGCATCCTCTCCTGAGGTTTTAATTGAAGAGATATTGGATTTTTTAAGCGTTATTTATGATGAAGTGGAAATAAAAGATTTAGAAGGTATAAAAGAGAATATTACTTTTAAGCCAATAACTAAATTTTCATGATTTTAACCTAGATATAATTCTTTTAACAATATTAGAACTATTCATTTTTGCGTGAGCATACATTTTTTCTGGTGTGTCTTGGTCTATAAACTGATCTGGAAGCTCTATAGTTTCTATAATAAGTTTTTTATAAATATTTAATCTGTTGTTAACTATAAAATTTAAAACATGGCTCCCAAAACCTCCTACACTACCTTCCTCTACTGTAATAAGAGCTTTATGATAGTTACAAAGTTCTAGAATAAGTTTTTTGTCTAGAGGTTTGCAAAATCTGGCATCAACAATTGTAGATGTAATTTTTTTTTCCTCTAATAATATATTTGCAGCTTTTTTTACCTCAGATAACCTTGCTCCATAAGAGAGTAGTATAATATCATTTCCTTCGGAAATAATTTTACCTTTTCCAATTTTTAGTTTTTTAATTTTTTTAAAGTCAAAATTAATTCCCGTTCCTGCACCTCTAGGATATCTAAATGCAGAGGGAGAGTCGTTAATATCAGAACATGTTAAAATCATTCTGGCTAATTCCTTTTCGTTTGATGCAGCCATTGTTACAAAGTTAGGTAAATTTGATAAATATGCAATATCAAAAGATCCAGCATGAGTTGGTCCATCAGCTCCTACTAGCCCTGCTCTATCTATTGCAAAACGGACTGGCAAATTTTGTATAGCTACATCATGAATTACTTGATCGTAAGCTCTTTGTAAAAATGTAGAATATATTGTTGCAAAAGGTTTTAATCCTTCACATGCTAACCCTGCAGCAAAAGTAACCGCGTGTTGTTCGGCAATACCAACATCAAAAGTCCTTTTTGGAAATTTTTTCATAAAACTGTCTAAGCCAGTCCCAGAAGGCATTGCAGCAGTTATAGCACAGATTTTTTTATCTTTTTTTGCTAGTTGAACTAGGGTATCAGAAAATATAGATGTATAGGTTTTGTTAGAGGTAGATTTATTTTGAATACCAGTAGTTATATTAAATTTCCCAACTCCATGAAACTTGTCGCTAGACTTTTCAGCTGGTGAATATCCTTTTCCTTTTTTGGTAACAACATGAATTAAAACAGGCCCTTTTTTTGAATGGTCCCTTGCATTTTTTAAAATGGGAAGTAAGTGGTTTAAATTATGACCATCTATAGGCCCGATATAATAAAAACCTAACTCTTCAAATAAGGTACCACCTGTTATTATACCTCTTGCAAACTCCTCTGCTTTTTTGGCTGTGTTAGCAATTGACTTAGGAAATTTTTTAGCAAGTTGGCCTGCCACATTTCTTAATCCTCTGTATTGACCTGAAGAAATAAGTTTTGATAAATAAGCACTCATTGCTCCTACTGGAGGAGCAATAGACATATCATTATCATTTAGAATTACTATCAAAGGTAGTTTCATAACGCCAGCATTGTTTAGGGCTTCGTAAGCCATTCCTGCGGTCATTGCCCCATCTCCTATAACTGTAATAACATTATTTTGTCTTTTATTAAGTCTAGATCCCACTAACATTCCTAATCCAGCAGAAATAGATGTAGAGGCATGGGCAGCTCCAAATGGATCAAATATACTTTCTGTTCTTTTTGTGAAGCCTGATAATCCTTTCCCTTGCCTTAATGTATGCATTCTAGACTTTCTTTCTGTTAGTATTTTATGAGGGTAGCTTTGGTGTCCAACATCCCATATAATTTTATCTTTTGGCGCTTCAAAAACATAGTGTAGTGCTACAGTTAGCTCTACTACTCCTAAACCTGCGCCTAAATGTCCTCCAGTTTCAGAAACTTTTTCTATCATTAAATTTCGAACTTCGTCACAAACTTTTGATAGTTGTCTCTCTCTTAGTTTCTTTAGGTCTTTAGGATTATTAATTTTTTCTAAAAAGCTACTTATATCTTTTTTATTATTCATTTTTTATCAATTATTTTAGAAAAACGGCAACAAACTTTTCTTCTTGTTTTCTTACTAAACTTATTAAAATTGATTTTTTTTTATTATTTTTTACCAACTTTATTTTTTCATTAAGATCTTTGATTTTGAATATAGAATTCATTTCTGCTTCTATAATTAAATCACCTTCTTTAAAAAAGTTATTATCCTTATTTATAACTACGAGACCATTTTTATAATTTCTTATTTTGTAGCGTTCTGCAGTTTCTATATCTAGAACTTTCAAACTTACATTTAATTCAGGTATAAAAAAATCTTTATTAATGTTTTTAATATAGTAATTAGTATTTTCAGAAATACTTACTTCTAAAGACTCAATAACAGATTTCTTATCATCAATTCTAAAAAAATTATTACAAGTTTTTATCTTTTCCTGACTTTTCGAAAAACAATCAGTAACAACCAAATCAATTTTTTTAATTTTTTCACAAAATCTTACTGACGTCATTTCAACAGATGTAAAGATTTTATATGGTTGTTTTTTTCTTATTTTATTAAGAATTACCTCAGATTTACCTAAAAGTAAGTTATTTTTATCAAAACTGTAAACCAACAAATTTACATTTTCAATTAGAAGAGTGCTTTCGTTTTGAAAAGATAAATTAAGAAAACATTCTTTCCCAACTTTTGCAATTCCAGTAATATTAACTAGAACTTCTTTAGCTACAATATTTGCAGTAAAAATAAAAAAAAATAATATTAAAATTTTATTCATTTGATTTTTTTATTTCTTTCTCTAAGAAACATATTCTATCTTGCCCCCAAAAAACTTGATTATTATATACAAATGTAGGCACTCCAAATATATCATTTTTAAACGCATCAACTGTATTATTTTCTAGTATTGAGGTGACCTTATTATCAAAATAAATATCTTTTATACTATCAATATCTACAACTTCTTTTGCAATTTCAAAAATTTCATTATCGTCATCAGTGTTTGAGTCATTTACCCATACAGCTTCTGATAGTTTTTTTGCTAAAAGAAAAGACTTATGTTTTTCAGATGAATAAAAAATAGAAGAGGCAATTATAAGTTTACAGGCCCTTAATGGATTAACAGGCCAAAACTTTGGCATAATGTTAAATTTTATACTTAAATGATCTTTCCATCTTTGTAATTCTCTTAATCTATTCTTTTGAATTGCCTTAGGTCTTTTTGATACCATTTTTATTTCTTGCATTTCAAATAACTTAAAAATATCAATTGGTATTAAATCAACTTCTAAATTATATGAACTAGAAATTTCTTCAATTCTATCAAAACTTAAAAAACTCCAAGGAGAAGCAGGCACCATATAAAATTTAAGATTATTTTTCATACAAATTATAATATAATAAATAATTATTATTTTAAATGAAATAAAATGAAACAAGAACTATGGAAATATTCTATACTAGACATTTTAGAAGGTTATAAAGAAAAAAAATTTTCACCTTTAGAACTTTCTAAAGAAATAATAAAAAAAATTAATCAAGATAATACAAAACTTAATGCATATGTATTTTTTGATGAAAAGATTATTTTGGAGCAAGCTTCTATATCCACAATCAACTATGAAAAAAAATCCATAAGGGGAATATTAGAGGGGGTTCCAATAAGTATAAAAGATTTAATAGCAACAAAGAATATGCCTACATGTAGAGGAACCTTAACATCAAGTTTGCCGATCCAATCAGAATATGATGCACCTGTAGTAAAAAAATTAAAACAACAAGGAGCAATTATTTTAGGGAAGACTGCGTCTCCAGAGTTTGGGCATAAGGGAACAACTCAAAGTTTAAAATATGGAAATACAAACAATCCTTGGGATTTATCTTTAAATGCCGGAGGAAGCTCAGGAGGATCTAGTGCGGCTGTAGCAGGAGGTTTAGGACCTGCGTCTATTGGCACTGATGGTGGAGGATCAATTAGAATCCCTTGTAGTTTTTGTGGTTTATTTGGACACAAACCTTCTTTTGGAAGAATACCTGCCTATCCCATTTCTCCTTTTGGAACAATAGCTAACTTGGGTCCTATTACACGAACAGTTAAAGATAGTGGTATAATAATGAATGCTATTGCAAATATGGATATTCAGGATTGGCATTCATTACCTAATGAGAAACAAGACTATGTTTTATATGAAAAAAATCTAATAAATAAATTTAAAATAGGGTATTCAAAATTTTGGGGAATGGATAAATATTTTGATGTAAATCTAATGGACAGTGAAGTTTTAGAAAACATAGAAGACTCTATAGTTTCTTTAAAAAAAAATGGACTACAAATTTTTGAAATTGACGCAATAAATTGGCCACATAATCCCTTAGAAGTTTTTTTAGTTATGTGGCAATCTGGTGCTGCTAATTTAGCAAGAAAGATAAGCAAAAAAGATTATAATAATTTAGAGCCATCTTTTTTAAATTTTGTTGAAAAAGGAAAACAATATACTATGTTTGATTTTATGGATGCAGAGGCTAAAAGAGCAGAAAATTCCGTACATTTAAGAAAAATTTTTAGTAATACTGATGCAATAATAGGTCCAACCTTACCAGTATTGCCATTTAATTCAGATGAAAATGTTCCGAAAGGTTTCAAGGATGATGAACTATTTTCATGGTTGCCATTTACGTATCCTTTTAATCTTACAAAGAATCCTGCATCAACAATCAATGTTAGCTTTTCAAAATCTGGACTTCCTGTAGGATTACAAATAGTAGCAGACATATATAAAGATAAAACGTGTTTTGAACTAGCCCACTTTATTGAGCAATCCTTCGGGCTGGTTAATTCTTGGCCTAAACTGTAATTAAATTTATTCGTTCACAAATATTTTTTGTTTTCTTTTTTCATCCAGATAAAAAGCATCAATGCTTTTTAAACATGAAGAGTCTAATCTTATTCGCATAGGGTTTCCTGTTGGGATTTCCAATTGATTAATTTTTTCATTACTTATATTGAATATATATTTACAAAAAGCTCTTAGTGAATTTCCGTGGGCAGCTATTAAAACATTTTTTCCATTTGCTATTTGAGGCAAAACCGTTTCTTTGTAATAAGGAATTACTCTATCATATGTATTTTTTAGTGACTCTGTTGTAGGAATTTTTAAAGATGGTATTTTTGAATTTTGTTTGTTGAATTTATTCAAATATTGACTATTTTTTTCTATTGGTGGAGGCGCAATGTCCCACGACCTTCTATATCTATTAAATGTTTCTTCTCCTAATTTAATTTTTGTTTCTTCCTTATTTAAGCCTGTTAAAGAACCATAATGTCTTTCATTTAACTCCCATGCTTTTTCAACCAGGTTTTCCTTTTTTCCTATTACATTTAAAATTATATTAAGAGTTTCTTGAGCTCTTCTTAAATAAGAGGTGTAAGAGATAGAAATTTTTATATTAGTATTTTTAATAAGCTCCCCTGCATATTTTGCTTCTAACTTTCCTTTTTCTGATAAATCAGAGTCTACCCATCCAGTAAATTTGTTTTTAGCATTCCATTCACTTTGGCCATGTCTAATTAAAATAATTTCAGTCATATAAAAATAATATCAATTTTTGTAATAAAATAATTATCTATTTTTTTACAATATAAACTAATTATAAAAAAATATCGTAAAGATATATAAACAATTTGTATTTCGTGTATAATAATCTAAATTCGGGAGGTTAATATGAAGGGTAACGAAAAAGTTATAGGGCATTTGAATCAAGTTTTAAAAAATGAACTCACCGCTATAAACCAGTATTTTTTACATTCAAAAATGTTTAAAGATTGGGGCTACATTAAATTAGGCGACTATGAATATAAAGAATCTATAGATGAAATGAAACACGCCGATCAAATAATTGCAAGAATATTATTTTTAGAAGGATTACCTAACGTTCAGGATATGAATAAAATTATGATAGGTGAAGAGCCTGTTGAATGTTTGAATTGTGATCTCAAGTTAGAGGAAAAAGCTTTGGCAGATTTAAAGAATGCAATTACAGATTGTGAAGAGGTGAAAGATTTTGTTTCTAGAGACCTTTTCAGATCTATTCTTGATAGTGAAGAAGAGCATGTTGATGTTATAGAAACTCATTTAGGGTTAGTTGAAAAAGTAGGAAAAGAAAACTGGTTACAAAGTCAGATTTGATATAATATTTAGTACATGAAAAAAAAATTTTCTAGTACAAACAATTATATTGCATCAAATCAACTAATAGAGGCAGTGAATGCAGCGGTTATTTTAGAAAAGCCGCTATTAGTTAAAGGAGAGCCAGGAACAGGCAAAACTATGTTAGCAGAGGAGATAGCTGCTACTTTTGAAGCTGAATTGATTTCTTGGCATATTAAATCTACTACAAAAGCTCAGCAAGGGTTATATGAATATGATGCAGTTTCCAGATTAAGAGATTCTCAATTAGGAAATAAAAAAGTTCAGGACATAAATAATTACATTAATGAAGGAGTTCTTTGGAAAGCCTTTACAGCTTCAAAAAAACCAGTTCTTTTAATAGATGAAATAGATAAGGCGGATATAGAGTTTCCAAATGATTTGTTGCAAGAACTTGATAAAATGGAGTTTTTTGTTTACGAGACTAATGAAGTTATAGTAGCTAAACAAAGACCTATAGTTGTTATAACTTCAAATAATGAGAAAGATTTACCCGATGCATTTTTAAGAAGGTGTTTTTTTCATTATATTAGTTTTCCTGATGAGAAAACTTTAGCAGAGATAGTCAAAGTACATCATCCTAATATTAAAAAAAACCTTCTAAACTATGCTTTAAGTTCATTTATAGAGATTAGAGAAACGCCTGGGCTAAAGAAAAAACCATCTACTTCTGAGCTTATTGATTGGTTAAAACTTTTAGTTGCTGATGATTTAGACCTTGAAGACTTAAAAAACAAAAATAAAAACTCTATTTTGCCCCCACTTTATGGAGCTTTATTAAAAAATGAAGCAGATGTTGAGTTATTTCAAAAGATAGCTTTCATGGCAAGAAGAGAAAATTAGTGTTCCTTAAACTTTTTCAGGCTTTAAAATTATCGGGTATACCAGTTACTATTAAAGAATACTTAGATATGCTAAATGGTTTAGAAAAAGGAATATGTGATAGCAATAATGTTGATGAGTTTTATCATTTTTCAAAAATAAGCTTAATTAAAGATGAGAAGTATTTTGATAAATTTGATAAAGTATTTAAAAGTTTTTACGAATTAAATAATGAGTTTTATCAAGAAATAAAAAACAAAATACCAAAAGAGTGGATAGAAAATCAACTTAAGAAAATATTTTCTGATGAAATGAAGAAAAAAATTAGTAACGATAAAGAATGGGAAGATGTATTAAAGGAGTTTGAAAAAATACTTGAAGAGCAAAAGAAGAAACATCAAGGAGGCAATAAATGGTTAGGAACTGGGGGAACATCGATGTTTGGAAACTCAGGGTATAATCCAAAAGGTATTAGAGTAGGTGGTTCATCACAAAATAAAAGTGCTATAAAAGTCTGGGAGAAGCGAGAGTTTAAGAATCTTGACGATAAAGTTTTACTAAACACAAGAAATATTCAAGTCGCTTTAAAAAGACTAAGGAAATTTGCAAGACAAAGTTCAGAGCTTGAGTTTGATTTAGAAAATACAATATCTTCTACTTCAAAAAATGCTGGAATGCTAGATATTAAGTATAGGCCTGAAAGAACTAATAAGGTTAGAGTTTTGTTGTTTATTGATATTGGAGGATCAATGGATGAGCATACAAAAATTTGTGAAGAAATTTTTTCAGCAGCAAACAGTGAGTTTAAAAGTCTAGACTTTTTTTATTTTCATAATTGCATATATGAGGGCGTATGGAAGGACAATATGAGGAGAAGCTCTAATGTAACTAGTATTAATGAAATAATAAGATTGTATAAGAAAAATACTAAGGTTATTATAATTGGAGACGCGTTAATGTCTCCTTATGAAGTAGTGTATCCGGGAGGAAGTATTGAACATTGGAATGAAAAGCCAGGAAGTTATTGGATAAAAAAAATTGTAAGTTATTTTGATAAGACAATTTGGTTAAATCCAGAGAACATTGATAATTGGGATTATTCCCAATCAACTAAAATCTTAAAAGAATTAGTTAATCATTTGATGTTTGAATTGAATATTTCAGGAATAGAAGCAGGGATGAAAGAACTAGCAAAATAAATTTTTAATTTTTGGTAAAGAGGGAGTATATGCGTTTAAATAATAAAGTAGCGATTGTTACAGGAGGTGCATCAGGGTTTGGTAAAGGCATTGTGGAAAAATTTATTAACGAAGGTGCTAAAGTTTTAATAGCTGATATAGATTACGAATCGGCTAGCGACTATGCAAACAAACTAGGCAAAAATGCGATTGCTCTTAAAGTAGATGTTAGTAAAGCTTTGGATGTGGAAAATATGATTAAGGAAACAATTTTAAAGTTTTCTAAAGTAGATATTTTAGTTCAAAACGCAGCAATAGGAATGAAGCCTCGAATGTTAATAGACTCATCAGAAGAACTTTTTGATAATCTATTTAAAATAAATGTTAAGTCAATTTACTTAGGAGCAAAAAATATTGTACCTCAATTTATAAAACAAAAAGCAGGTGGAAATATAGTGAATATAGTTTCTACAGCAGCTATTAGACCTAGACCGGGATTAGCTTTATACAATGCTACAAAAGGTGCGCTAGTGCCCATGACTAAAGCCTTAGCGTTAGAAGTTGCAGAGTACAAAATTAGAGTAAACGGTATATGTCCAGTAGCCGGAGAGACTCCAATGCTAAAAGACTTTATAGGTGAAGAAGATCCTAATACTGCCTATGAAAAATTTAAGTCATCAGTACCCTTGGGAAGATTAGCAGAGCCTTATGATGTAGCTAATGCTTGTCTTTTTTTGAGTTCTGATGAAGCTAATTTTATTACTGGAGTAATGCTAGAAGTAGACGGAGGAAGAACAATTTAAAAAAAAAGGGTTGCCGAATGAGGTTAAGTGCATTATTTTATAAACAGATATTTTTTTAACACTCACTATGGGAGGAAATATGACTGTATTAACAGTTAATGGTGTCAATCAGGTAGTAGACGCACCTGGGGATACAAGATTACTTTGGGTTATACGTGAGCATTTAAGGTTAACTGGAACCAAATTTGGTTGTGGTTTAGGCTTATGCGGAGCGTGTACTGTTCATTTAAATGGAGAAGCTGTTCGTTCTTGTCAGGTAGAAATATCTGATGCTGAAGGGGCTAAAATTACTACAATAGAAGGGTTAAACGGTGGTCAAGGAGGACATCCAGTGCAACAAGCATGGTTAGAACTACAAGTACCTCAATGTGGATATTGTCAATCAGGCCAAATGATGAATGCTGCTGCTTTTTTAGCTTCAAATCCATCACCGTCAGATAATGAAATAATTGAAGCACAACAGGGTAATATCTGTAGATGTATTACTTACAATAGAATTAAGACTGCTATTAAAAGAGCGTCTGAAATAATGCAAGGAGCATAAAAGATATGACAAAACATATTAAAAAAATTGGAAATTTATCCAGAAGACAAGTATTAGTTGGCTCTGCTGCTGGTGCTGGTCTAGTTATCGGTTATTCCATACTGCCTCATGCTGTAGACAGTGCATCTAAAGCTATTGCAGCAGGAAATTGGGATCATCAACAATATTTAACCATGGATGCTGATGGTAANGCTTACGTTTATGTNACTAANTGTGAAATNGGACAACATGTAGGTACNGCTTTAGCTCANGCGGTTGCCGAAGAACTTGAAATAAANTGGGATGACGTAAATGTTATTTATCCTGANTCTCATGCGAAGTGGGGTNTAATGATCACTGGTGGCTCATGGTCAGTTAATTGGACTTTTGANAGAAATTCTAGAATAGGTGCTTCTGCTAGAATAGCTTTGATTGAAGCTGGTGCTAAAATGTTAGGAGCTTCTCCTAATAATTGTACTGCCAAGAACAGTAAGGTCATAAGTGATGACGGAAGGTCTGTAAGCTACAAAGATATTTTAAGCAAAACTACAATTGACAGAACATTTTCTGAAGAAGAAATGAAATCAATTAAGTTGAAAAGCTTTGGAGAATATTCTATAGTTGGTCAATCCAAGTTACCATTTGACTTACCTGGTAAAATTGACGGCTCTGCAAAATATGGAAGTGATGTATTCGTTCCAAACATGGTTTATGGTATACCAGTACCTAACCCAGTAAGATGGGGCGCGATACCACAATCTGTTGACGAGTCAGATGCAAAAAAAATAGATGGTTATGTTGGAGCATATGTAGAGAAGGAAGGTTTTGCTCGTATTAACACAGGTTATGTTGTAGCTTTTGGTGAAACTGTTTGGGCTGCTATGAATGCTGCTAAAGCTCTTAAGATTAAGTGGGATCTTGGAGATAATAAAAATGTTTCATCTGAAGATATTAGAGATGAGTCTGTAAAATTACAAAAAGATCCATCATCAGGGTTTTTATGGGTATTAGAAGGTGATACAGATAAAGCAATGAATAATGCAGCTACTAAACATTCCGCAGTTTATGAGACTTCTATAGCATACCATGGATGTCATGAACCTATGAATTGTACTGCTTATGAGAAAGATGGAATTTGGCATCTTCACGGTGGAAATCAATGGCAAAGTATGGCACAGCCTACTGCAGCAGCTGCCTTAGGTGTAGAAGCTGATAAGGTAGTTTGTCATCAATATTTAGCTGGAACAGGTTTTGGAAGAAGAACAGAGCCAGATAATTTTGTCTTAGCTGCTCAATGTTCAAAACATCTCGGTGGCAGACCAGTAAAACTACTATTTACTAGAGAACAGGATATGCAATTTGACTTCCACAGAACTCCCACTTACCAAGTAGTCGAAGGTGGAGTAGAATTTGGAAGAATGACTGCTATGAATCATGACGTTGTAGCTGGATGGTCAACAAAAAGGGCTGCTCCAGGTTTCATGCCTGACTCGGTTGATAAAAAAGGTAAAGTTGACCAATTTTCAACAAATGGTTCGGATCACTGGTATGACATTCCTAATCACAAAGTAAGATCTATTAACAATGAATTATCTGATAAAGCATTACCAGTAGGTTTCTTAAGAGCTGTTGCTCCTTCTTGGACCTTTTGGGCTGTAGAAAGCTTTATGGATGAAATGGCTAAAAAAGCAGGAGAAGATCCGCTTGCTTTTAGAATTGCCCATCTTACTGCACATGGAAAAAATGCAGGATCCCCTCCGAATTCAGTCGGTGGAGCTAACAGATTAAAGAATGCTTTGTTAGTAGCAGCAGGTAGAGCTGGTTACGGAGTTAAGCCTTTAGGTGAAAACGAGGGTATGGGAATAGCATGTGTATCTTCGCAGGAAAGAGGTTCACCAACTTGGACAGCTTGTGTGGCAGAAGTTAAGGTTGACCCTAACTCTGGAGACCTTACAGTTAAGAAAGTGACAGTTGCGATGGATGTAGGAACAGCTGTTAATCCTGAAGGTG
Organism: Candidatus Pelagibacterales bacterium; assembly: GCA_002732015.1. Classification (GTDB taxonomy): domain Bacteria; phylum Pseudomonadota; class Alphaproteobacteria; order TMED109; family TMED109; genus JAYYAX01. The sequence continues at coordinate 22,058 of PCCU01000002.1, read as the reverse complement.
TGAAGAAGCAAATAGAAGGTTCTACACTTCATGGTATTTCTTTAGCTTTATATGAAGATATGACAATGAAGAATGGTTCCATAGAGCAGACTAACTATGATACCTGGACTCCTATGAGATTAGATCAGGCCCCTGAGGTAGAGACTATAATTATCCAAAATGGTCACTATCCAGCAGGAACAGGAGAGCCAGCAACAACTGTTGTAGCTCCTGCTATAGCAAATGCTATAGAAAATGCTGTAGGAGCAAGAGTTAGATCTATTCCTATGACTCCAGAGAAAATCAAGAGTGCTTTAAGAGAAGCATAAAGAGTTCTTAATTCTTAATATTTAAAAAAGGGCATTAATTGCCCTTTTTTTTTGCTTTTTATTTATTGAAATCATGANAGTAATTAANTACTATAGTTTTTAANTNTATTAAAATAATTAAGGNAAATAACATGCTATTTAANAAACTTAATNAGTTTATTTTGGGACTTCTATTTTTTTCTTTNTCTACTTCATCATTTGCAGCNGGGGGCGCNGGAGAGTTAATTAACTTAGAAATGATTCTTAGTTTTCCTGCTTTATTTTCCTTAGCAATATTTATTATTGCTTATTTCTTTGTAATGACAGAAGAATTTAGTCATCTCAGAAAATCTAAACCCGTAATAGTAGCAGCAGGTGTTATATGGTTAGCAGTAGTTATAACGGCAAATGCAAAGGGTGTTTCATACGATTCAATTAACTACACGTTTAGGCATGTTTTCTTAGAGTTTGCCGAGTTATTTATGTTTTTATTAGTTGCTATGACATTTATTAATACTATGACAGAAAGGAATGTTTTTGAGAGATTAAGGTCTTGGTTGGTGACAAGAAACTTTAGTTATAGAAAGATATTTGTTATCACTGGCATACTATCATTTTTTATTTCTCCTATCGCAGATAACCTTACTACTGCATTATTAATGTGTGCTGTAGTAATGGCAGTTGCAAAAGGAAATAAGCCTTTTATTTGTTTAGCTTGTATAAATATAGTAGTTGCCGCTAATGCTGGAGGAGCATTCTCGCCCTTTGGAGACATAACTACACTAATGGTTTGGCAAAAAGGAGTAATTCCTTTTTTAGGTTTTTTTAGTATTTTTGTGCCATCGGTTGTTAATTATATTGTACCTGCAGTAATAATGTACTTTGCAATTCCAAAAGAAAATCCAGAAAAATCATCTGAAACTGTAACCATGAAACCAGGGGCAATAACAACTATATTTTTATTTTTAGGTACAATAACGTTAACTGTGATAAGTCATCAAAAATTTCATTTGCCTACAACCTTTGGAATGATTACAGGTTTAGGGGTATTAAGTTTATTTGGTTATTTTCTTAAGAAAAGTTCAGGTCCTAATAATCCCAAAGATCCTAAGAAATTTGATATTTTTACTCAGATGGGTAAAGCTGAATGGGACACGTTGTTTTTCTTTTATGGTGTACTAATGTGCGTAGGAGGACTTTCTGCTTTTGGATACTTAGCTTACACTGCAGAAGTAACTTATATAGATTTAGGAGCAACTTATGCTAATGTTTTAGTAGGAATTCTTTCAGCTATAGTTGATAATATACCTGTTATGTATGCAGTATTAACCATGTTTCCAGAAATGGATACGGGTCAGTGGTTGTTAGCAACATTAACCGCAGGTGTTGGTGGAAGTATGCTGTCTATAGGTTCAGCTGCAGGTGTAGCTCTAATGGGGCAATCAAAAGGAAATTATACATTTTTTGGACATCTAAAATGGACACCTGCAATTGCACTAGGGTACGCTGCTTCTATTTATGTACATATTCTCTACAACAGTGAAAAGTTCGACAATATTCCTATTGTATTGTGAGAAAATCTGTAGTACTAATATCAATTCGGGGCGTAGCGCAGCCTGGTAGCGCATCTGCTTTGGGAGCAGAGGGTCGAGTGTTCGAATCACTCCGCCCCGACCATAATTATAACAAATGAAAACGAAAGTCATTATTTATAAAGGAGTAAAGTCTCCTACACAGTCAGGTAAGTACAAAACTAATTTTTGGTACTTAAAGTTTGATGACTTTTATAATTATGAAGAAGATGTTATGACTGGATGGAAAGGAAATAAGCTTCCAAAAAGTAAAACTAAATTAAAGTTTTCAAGCTTGGACAGAGCCATGGAATTTGCAAAAAGTAAAAATTATGAATACGAAGTTTTAATTAAAAGCACTAGAAAATTAAAAATTAAAAGCTATGCAGAAAACTTTAAATACAATAGGAATAAAAGTGATATAGATTAACTTTGCAAACTAACTATTTAAGCATAGACTCAGATAGATAGTCGCTAATTTTTTTTATAAACTCTTTTGTCTCCATCCAATTTTGATTCATCCCTACTAATATTGCTAAATCTTTAGTCATATATCCATCTTCAACAACGCTTGTGCATGCTTTTTCAAGTTTTTTAGAAAAGTTCATTAAATTGGTATTGTTATCAAAGTTACCCCTGTACCATAATCCTCTAGACCATGCAAATATAGAAGCGATTGGATTTGTAGAAGTAGCTTCGCCTTTTTGGTGCTGTCTATAGTGCCTAGTTACTGTTCCGTGAGCAGCTTCTGCTTCGACTGACTGTCCATCAGGTGTCATAAGAACTGAAGTCATTAAACCTAAAGAACCAAATCCTTGAGCAATTGTATCTGACTGTACATCTCCATCATAATTTTTACATGCCCAAACAAAACCCCCTTCCCATTTCATTGCACAGGCAACCATATCATCTATTAATCTGTGCTCGTAAGTAATATTTTTTTTCTTAAAAGCTTCTTCAAATTCATCTTTATAAATTTTTTCAAAAGTATCTTTAAAGAGGCCGTCATATGCCTTGAGTATAGTATTTTTTGTAGACATATATACTGGCCACCCTAGATTTAAACCGTAATTAAAGCATGCTCTGGCAAATCCTATTATTGACTCCTCTAGATTATACATTCCTAAAGCACAGCCCTTGCTTTTAAAATCAAAAACTTCTCTCGAGAAAGACTCCCCATTTTTTCCCTCAAATACTAATTTAAGCTTTCCAGGGCCAGGTACTATAAAATCAGTAGCTTTGTATTGATCTCCAAAGGCATGTCTTCCTATTACTATTGGTTGGTTCCAAGTAGGAACATATCTAGGTATATTACTTATTATAATTGGCTGTCTAAATACAGTTCCTCCCAAAATATTGCGTATTGTGCCATTAGGAGACCGCCACATTTTTTTTAACTTAAATTCTTCTACTCTGTCTTCATCTGGTGTAATAGTTGCGCATTTAACTCCAACTCCAAATTTTTTAATTGCCTCTGCTGCATCTATAGTTATTTGATCATTTGTTTCATCTCTACTTTTAATGCCTAGATCATAATATAATAAATCTACATCAACCCATTTTATTATTAGTTCTTCTTTAATTAGCTTCCAAATAATTCTTGTCATTTCGTCGCCATCTAATTCAACAACAGGATTTTTTACTTTAATTTTTTCCACCATTTTCTCCTAATAAATTATAAATTGTTTTTAATAAATTTAACAGTTTTGTCTACGGTATCTATAAAGTTAAAATGAGATTTTTTAATATCATAAATAAATTGATTATTATTTAAATAATATATTAGATCTCTTAAAGGATCCCAATATTGATTAATATTTAAAACTATTAGTTTTTTAGCTTTTTTAGAAAGATTATTTAAAGACAATACGTCAAGCAATTCGTCTAGGGTTCCTATTCCTCCAGGTAAAACAATAATAAAGTCTGCTAAAGCTATCATTTTTTCTTTTCTAAAAAAAAGATTTTTTACTAAAATCTTTTTATTTGGCGAAGGAAATAAGACTTCTTTGTCATTAAGATTTTTAGGGATAATTGAAATAATATCAGCTTTAGAAGAGTCAAATCCTTCTGCTACTGAGCCCATTAGACCATTTTTACCACCTCCAAAAATAAGATTCCATTTATTCTTTGAGATAATACTTCCCAATTTTTTTGCTTCAGAACAATAAATACTATTATTGCCTTTCATGCTTCCACAGAATACACAAATATTTATTTTTTTAGAGTTCATATTGATCTAAATAGACTAAAATAATAATTATCAAATTAATTAAAATTTTCTATAAATAAATTTGGGAGTGACTGTTCCTGCTTTTGATAACGGTTCTTCCAAGACATTTCTGTAAGGAGAAAACTCACATGCAGGGTCAGCAGCATCAGCATTTCCCGTTAAAGCAAATGCTTGACATCTACAACCTCCCCAATCTATTTCTCTTCTATCACAAGATCTGCAAGGCTCTGGCATCCAATCGACTCCTCTAAACCTGTTGAATGACTCAGAATGTTCCCAAATCCATGACAACGGCTTATCTTTTATATTATCAAAATCTAGAAAGGTTAAAGATTCAGCAGCATGACAAGGTAGTACTTTTCCAGCAGGAGTAATATTTAGGAACTGTCTTCCCCATCCACCCATACAGGATTTTGGTTTTTTTGCATAATAATCTGGCACAACATAATCTATTGCAAGTACACCTTTATATTTAATCCTTGCTTCTTCTACAATTTTTGTAGCATTATCTAATTGTTCTCTAGTAGGAAGAAAAGCAGTTTGATTTTTTAAAGCCCATCCATAGTATTGCACTTGCGCTACCTCTAGTCTCTCTGCATCTAGGTTTACTGCTAATTCAATCATAGATTTTAAATTATGTAAATTTTGACGATGCATAACTGAATTTATTGTTAAAGGCAATCCAACTTTCCTAACTAACTTACATACTTCAATTTTTTTATTATGTCCTTTAAACCCAGCAATTTTTTCTGAATTTTCAGGGTCAGTATCTTGGATCGATATTTGTACATGGTCTAAGCCAGAATCATAAAGTTTTTTTAGTCTATCTTCATTAACCAACACACCTGAGGTAATAAGGTTTGTATACAATCCTTCCTTAGCAGCATGTTTGATTAGTTCTTCTAAGTCTTTTCTTGCTGTAGGTTCTCCACCAGAAAAATGCGCTTGCAAAATTCCTAGTTTTACTGCTTCAGATAAAGCTTTTTTCCAAACTTCAGTACTTACTTCATTAGATTTCATTTCAAGTTGCAAAGGGTTAGAACAATAAGGGCAGGATAGGGGACATCTATGTGTTAATTCACAAAGGACAGCATAGGGAATTAACATTTTACTTTTTTTTTCGGGTGTAATGTAACTATCTTTTTTACAAGCAATTTTTGATTTTTTTTGACTCATTTTATCACGAACCCTTTATCTGCTAAAGATTGCAACATTACAGTAACATCTTTTGAAATTTGTTCTCTTGGAGCTTCTTCAAACTTCATAACAAGTTTGTCAATTATCTGATTGATGCTTGAGTTACCGTCAAGCATCTGTATAATCTCTGCTGCTATTTCATCTAATTCAAATACTCTTTCTGGAGCGTTTATAATCCATTTTTTTCTGGCTTCATCATATCTAAGTTTTGCATGTCTTGGCAGTTTTGGTATGTCTTCTAGTTTTAATTGAATTAGTTCACCCATAATTTTACTTTCTAGTTTTTTTAGGCACAAATGCTCCTGGTGGAATATTTCCAGGATCTATATAGGCGTAATAAAGTGCATCAAGTTGTGCCCAAAGAACTTCTGTTTTAAACTTTACCGCATTTAAAACTGCATCTTGGTCACTTCTGGTTATAGCATTATTTATTACCCATTCCCTTCCAAATTCAACATCTCTTCTAGCTTGATTAATTCTTTTCTTAAAATATGCTAGAGCATAATCATCAGCCCATGCATAATGCTTTGCTAAACCTGCTATTCTTTCTTTATGGATTGCAGGTGCATAAATTTCAGTAAGTGAGGACGCTATACCTTCAAGTAATGATTTTTCTTGAACAAAATTTACATAAGCGTCAACTGCAAATCTTGTTCCAGGAAGTATTCCACTACATGATTTAACATAATCTAAGTCAAGTTTTAAAGTTTCACACAACTGTAAGTATCTTTTTATACCACCACTTCCATCAATATCTCCTTCATGATCTATTACTCTTGATCTCCATTCAAGTCTTAAATTTACATCATTAATTCTTGCCATTAAGGTTAAATCTTTTCTAGGAATAGACCATTGGTAATAAAATCTGTTTAAAGCCCAAGCTTGCACTTGCTCAAATGAAAGTTTTCCATTATGTAAAAGTTTATGAAAAGGGTGCAAACTATGATATCGGACCTTGCCTAAATCAGTTAGTGCTTTTATAAACTGTTGTCTAGATAATTTAGATTTATCGGTTGTTCTATAATCTTGTTTTCCTGGAAAAAAAGGAGCAGGCATTATCATAATTTTATCTCCATAGTGTCATAGGCAATTTCCCAACCATTTTCTTTTGCTATTTTTCTCTCATTAGAGTCTTCTAATAAAGCTGGATTTGTAGTATTTATGTGAATAAAAACTTTTCTTTTAATATTAATTTTATTTAAAATTTCAATGGAACCTTCTTCCCCCGACATACTTATATGCCCCATTCTTTTTCCAGTTTTTATTCCTACATTTTGTTTAATCATTTCATCATCTTGCCAAAGCGTGCCATCAAAAAAAACAAGCTCACTATTATCAAGTTTAGTTAAGAGCCATTCTGGAATGCTTGCACATGCAGGTATATAAAAAAATTTTTTATTATTAGCACCAGTAACTTCCAAAGCAATAGTATCTTCTTCTACAGAACCGAAGTTTTTTCCTTTACTTTCATCCTCTAACCAAAGAGCAACCTTTCCTGGTACAGAAAAAGGTTTTATGGAGATCCCACTAAAATTATCTTCGGTATCATTAAGTTCTAATATGTTTGCTAATTTGATAGGCAATTTTTTGACAAACTTTGGATTTAAAACGTTAAAAATGCTATTTTTTCCAATAACATCTAGCACTCTATTAGTAGCGTAAAGATTAAATTTTTGAGATTCCCTTAAATTAATTAATCCTGCAGTATGATCAACATCGGCATTAGTTAGTATTACTCCCATAATAGGACTATATCTTAGTGGGTCATCGGGTGAGGGCATTAACTCAGGGTTATCCCATAGCTGTTGCCTTAAATCAGGAGATGCGTTAAAAATAAACCATTTTTTTTTATCTGAACTTACTGCTATAGAAGATTGAGTTCTTGGAACAGCATTGCTTGTTTTTAGTCTTGCTAATCTGCTATTTGGATGGTTACAGTTCCATTGAGGATAACCACCGCCAGCTGCCGCTCCTAAAACTTTAATAAACATTAAATTTACTTAAAATCTGAGGAAGCAACTAGCATGGCAATGTATTATTCAGAGCTTAAAGCTCTGCGCATGCGTAACAATTGATTTCTAAACCAACAGCAACTTCGCGAATTTCAGGTGTTTTCCACATAATTATCTCCCTATTAAATTAATAATAATATAAATATATTTAAATTAATTGTTATATTGTATCTATATCAATTATTATAAAAACTTATAATGAGTATTTTTTATGAAATTATTATATATTCTTATTTTAACAGGCAATATTAATTTACATAATCAAGATATTTCTAATATTCCTTATCTTGAAGTTTTATCCTCTCATGTTTCTTATGAAGCTTGTAATGAAAAAATAGTGGCTACTCATGATTATTATTTAGCAAAGGACATAAAGAGAAAAAGTACTAAACAAAGAAAACCAAGATTTTTGTATGACGATCAGAAAAATAAAGTGCTTTATTTTAGAAGTAAAGGTAATAATTTTTATGCTAGATGTAAAAAATTACCCATAGAGTAGAAATTTATAGTAAAGTGATATTATATAAATTATTTTTTTAAAATTTTTAAAGATTCACTTGGGGTGCATAAAGCTGAGATTATACCCACTGAACCTGTCCGGTAATTCAGAAAGGGAAAAAATGAATAATATAATNANATTAAACCANAATTTTGCAATAGGAACTCTTTTTTTTATAAGCACTTTATTTATCATAATAGGAGTTTATTATTCTAGAAAATTTAGAGGAATAACTAATTATTTAGTAGCGAATAGGTCAATGGGACTATATTCATTAACCTCTAGCTTAGTCGCGTCTGCTTTAGGAACATGGATACTTTTTGGTCCATCATCAGCAGCCACCTGGGGAGGTATAGGAGCTGTTATGGGTTATGCTTTAGGAACGGCATTTCCTTTATTTTTGCTTATTAAATTGGGAAAAAAAGTAAGAGACCAGTATCCAGAAGGACACACTTTTACCGAGATGGTAAGACTTAAGTTTGGAAAAAAGATATTTAAATTAATATTATTATTATCTATATTTTACATGACAATTTTTTAATAGCAGAAGTAACAGCCGTAGCAATTCTAATAAAATATTTATCTGGTACAGCTTTATGGATAACTTCAATTATAATAATTTCAAGTTCACTTACTTATACATTATACGGAGGATTGAGAGCTTCAATATTAACTGACAATATACAATTCTTAATGTTAATAATTTTATTACTAATTAGTTTTTCATTCTTAATTTATTTTAACTCTACAATTTTTAACTTTAATTATATATACAATAGTAAGCCTAACTTGCTTAGTTTTAGTTATTACACTAACTTTACCGCTGGACTAACTTTTTTTATAGCAGTTTCTGCTACAAATTTATTTCATCAAGGTAACTGGCAAAGAGTCTATGCAGCTAAAAATAATAAAATTTTAGAAAAGAGTCTAACTATTTCTTTTTTGATAATAATCCCCATAGTTTTTATAATGGGATTTACAGGACTAGTAGCAGTTTCAAATAATAGTAATGTAGTACCTGATTTAGCTTTTTTTTCGTTATTAATTAATGAACAAGGTATTATTATTTCTTTGGTGATAGTTTTTTTGGCAATATCACTTACTGTTAGTAGTATAGACACTTTAATAAATGCGATCTCAAGTTTGATAGTTGTGGATGCAAAGCATATTATAAATTTCAAAGAGGACAGTTTAAAATTATCTAAAAAACTATTAATTTTTATATCTTTAATAACATTTATTGTTGCATCTAAAGGTTTAAGCATTTTATATTTATTTCTTCTTGCTGATCTATTTTGTTGTTCAGCAGTATTAAGTATTTTTTTCGGCTTTTACAAAAAAAATTTTGATGAGAAACGTATTTTTGTTTCAATATTAGCAGGCCTTTTTACAGGATTACTATTTTTTCCTGCTCCAGACTTTTCAAAATCATTTCTAATAGGATTTGTAATACCGATAAAATATTTTCCTTTATATATTACTCAATCACTATTATTTATCTCATTCATTATAGCAACATTTTTACCTATTTGTTTTTGGAAAACTAAGTTAAAAAATATAAAGTAATCAATTTTAAAAATAATTTTTATATAAATTTAGAGCATATACTATTTATAAATAAAAAATTATAAGAATTATTCTCAATGGTAATGATTATCATTTGCAAAGTATATAAGTTGTGCTATATTATCATTATGAGTTTAAAATATCATGATTTACCCTTTGGGGCGCAATTACTTTTATGGACTTCAAGAGTTTTTTTTCATGGTTCTTGCAGGACAAAACCTAGCAAATATGATTTGGTTGATTTAGCTTATAGTAAAGTAGGAATAAATAATGGATCTGAGCTACTAAAGAAATACTTATACCTATTAAGGATAGAAAGTAAATTTCAATTGCAGCCTATTTGTGTACAGGATTTGACAGAAGCTGAAATAAAATTAATTGATTGTATAGAAGTACATAAAAAAAATAATTTTAATAATAATTATTATATAACTTTATGGAAGTTGGATAATTATGCCGAGTTATTTACTGAGAGCGCAAGAAACCTAGCTATTGCTTTTAAAAAGGCTAATCTTGACACAGATCTAAACTATTTTAGAGAAACTATTAATAAAAAGGTAGTATCTAATTACTTTTATAAAACGTTACATTAAGGAGAAATAATGAAAGGTGTAGGCGAAAAATTAGAAAGCTTTAACGTGGTTGGGGTAAAGCCAAGTTTTGAAAATCACGAAGAAAAAGGAGAAAGTGCATTTGAGGAAATTAATGAAAAGTCTTTTCCAGAAAAATGGAAAGTTTTGTACTTTTACCCTAAGGATTTTACTTTTGTCTGTCCTACTGAAATTGTTGAGTATGCTAACCTAAATCAAGAGTTTTTAGATAGAGATTGTATTGTTTTAGGAGGAAGTACAGACAACGAGCATTGTAAACTAGCTTGGAGAAGAGAACACAAAGATTTAAATAAGCTAAACCAATGGTCTTTTGCAGATACCGAGGGAACACTTGTAGATGCACTAGGAATTAGATCTGACGAGGGGGTTGCTTTAAGAGCAACATTTATTGTAGATCCTCATAATATAATTCAACACGTAAGCGTAAATAATCTAAATGTAGGAAGAAACCCAAAAGAAACTTTAAGAATTCTCGATGCCTTACAAACAGATGAGTTGTGCCCATGTAATAGGCCTGTTGGCGGAGATACTATATAAAAAAAATTATATTATGAATATTCAAGATACCCTAAGCACTTTTCCAGAATATGCTAAAGATATTAAACTGAACTATTCTAAAATAGTTAACGAAAATATCTTAAATCAACAGCAACTGTATGGAACAATTTTAGTATCCAGTCTTGCTACAAAAATGGAAGATTTAACTAAGGCTGCATTAAATGAGGCTAAGGAAAATATTGACCCTTTATATATAGATGATATTTTTGGCGCTTACTCATTAATGTCTATGAATGCAATATATTATAGATTTACACACCTAGCAAAAGATAATAGTTACTCTACTATGCCAGCAAATTTAAGAATGCAATATATGAATAAACATAAAATATCTAAGCCAGATTTTGAAATGTTATGTTTAGCAGTAGCTATAATTATGGGGTGTGGTAAATGTATAAATGCTCATGAGGAAGTATTAAAGGAAAGCAATATTCCAACTCAAAGTATTCAGGCAGTAGCAAGAATAGCATCTATAATGAATGCAGTTGCAAATATTATGAGAGTAGTAAAATGAATTATCATCCTTTAATGGGTATAACAATTTTTTTTATTTTTATTATTTTGGCCTTTTTCTTAGGTAGTAAAAACTATGCAAAAAAAAATAGGCTAAAAAGTACTATAATAGTTAAATTAAATACTGAAAAAAAAATTAAACCAGAGGCTATTTCTCCAGATGCTAGATGGTTAGAATAGAAGTTTCAAAATATACAAATTAATAAATTTTTAGAATAGCTAGCTATCATGATATGAGCTTATCAAGTTATGGCGGTGCCCAGGGGTGGGATTGAACCACCGACACTGCGATTTTCAGTCGCATGCTCTACCAACTGAGCTACCTAGGCACTTAAAAAATAATAAAGATATAAGTCGTGATGTCTAGAGTTTTTTTTATAAAAAACCACTAATTTTTAAATAAATTTAATTATACCCTATTTAAGTTGCATAGGCGTGGCCTTAATACTTTTTTATTTAAAAATATATAAAGTTTAATTTAAAATATTTTAAAACGTTATTTAATTATTTATTTTGAAAGGTCAGCTAAAAGTCTCAAATATGATTTAATAGTTTTCCATCCATTAGGAAAAATCTTTTTTGCTTCTTCATTGCTAACTGATGGAATTATAATAACATCATCACCCGATTCCCAATTGGCAGGAGTAGCCACTTTATAGTTAGCAGTTAATTGACAAGAATCTAAAACTCTTAAAGTCTCATTAAAGTTTCTACCACTACTCATAGGATAGGTTAAGATCATTAATTCCTCGCTTAGTAGTAGCAATAATTCATGAACTTATTTATTTAAATAATCCTCTGCTAATGTAGCTAAAAAGCTTGCTCCTGTACTAAGAATATTATCATTAAAATCATACTTAGGGTTATGAAGAGATGCAGACTTTCCATTTCCTATCCAAGCAAAAGCTCCTGGAACTTCTTTTAGGAAATATGAAAAATCTTCTGACCCCATCATGGGGCTTTGTAAATTGGAAGAATTTTTTCCATTAACTTTTTTAGCAACATTATAGGCAAACTCACTTTGCTTTTTATGATTAATTGTAGCCGGGTATCCTTTTTGAAAATTTATAACAGATTTTGCTCCGTATGCTTCACAAGTATTGTTAACAACTTCATAAAATCTTTTTTTTACCATCTTTCCAATATCATCGTCATAATATCTGATCGTTCCATTTAATATAGCATTTTTAGGAATTACATTATTTGCTTTTCCAGAATGAAAAGAAGCTATAGTTATTACTAGAGTTTCTTTAGGGTTAGAGTTTCTAGAAACTATATGTTGAAGATTTTGTACCACAGCTGCTCCACAAACAATGGGATCAATAGAATTAGAAGGCATTGCCCCGTGAGCACCTTTCCCCACTATTTCAATTTCAAAATTATCTGCTGCTGCCAGTCTTGGTCCTTCTTGAACTGCCAAGATACCTTCTTTTAAATTAGGCATATTATGCATACCATATATTTCGTCAACGGGATATTTTTTAAATAGGCCATCTTCTATCATGGCTTTTGCTCCTGCAAAGCCTTCCTCTGCAGGTTGAAAAATAAATACCACTTCACCATTAAATTTTTTGGTTTCAGATAGATATTTTACAGCTCCTAGTAACATAGTAGTATGACCGTCATGCCCACAAGCATGCATAACTCCTTTATTTTTAGAGCAATAATGTTTATTATTTTCTTCTTTAATAGGGAGAGCATCCATATCTGCTCTAAGACCTACCGATTTTCCATTACCATTTTTTAAAGTAGCAACTACTCCTGTTCCTCCTATGCCAGTTTCAATTTTATCAACTTTAAACTTTTTAAGTAACTCTACAACTTTTTTTGCTGTATTTATTTCTTTGTAAGCAAGTTCAGGAAATTGATGAAAATAATGTCTCCATTTTTGCATGTCTTTTTGAAATTCTGCTATTCTATTTTGAATTGGCATTTTAATCTCCGTTTTTAATTTTGTTATTAATACCTGGTTTCCATAAAACTTCTTGATTGTTTTTCAAATTAATTTTTCTTGCTACAACAAATAAAAAGTCTGATAATCTATTAATATATTTTAAGATTTCAGAATTGACAGTTTTTTTTCTATTTAGTTCTAAAATAGCTGTCTCGCATCTTCTACAAACTGTTCGAGCTACATGAATTCTTGATGAAATTTCTGTTCCTCCAGGCAATATAAATGACCTTAAAGACGGAAGTTTAGAAAGTATTTTGTCTATTTCATTTTCGAGATTGGTAATATAACTTTTTTTAATTCTTAATGAATTTTTTTTTGTTTTAGGAGTAATTATATCTGCCCCCAAGTCAAATAAATCATTTTGAATATTAAGAAAAATATTCCTGTATTCCCTTGGCAATTTACAAATAACATATCCCAAATTAGCGTTTAATTCTTCTATATTAGCAAGTGCAATTATTACTTTGTCTGTTTTAGGTACTCTTGAGCCATCGCCTAAAGAAGTTTTTCCTTTGTCACCTCCTCTTGTATATACTTTGTCTATTTTTACCATTTGTCATATTATATTGAAAGATATTACAAAAGCAAAATATACCTTGTATAAAAATAAAAATTGTTCTATTTTTGTTCTAAATATTAAAAATTTTTAAATTATTTTGTTTTTTCGTATTGACTATATCTCATATATACGCAATATTTAGATATTAAAATAAATTAAACTACAATATATAGTAACTTATCCCCATGTTATTATACACAGTTGTGGAAAAAAAATTGATGTTGAATAAATTAAAACATAATACAGAAAAAAAGAACTCTGACATCCTTAATGTTGTTCAAATTAAGCCAGGTGTAAGTGTAAAGAAGAATCCTAGCAAAGATTCCTTATTGACTGAGTTTGGCAAGTCAACTCTAAAAGATAGGTATCTCCTCCCAGATGAAGACTATCAAGGAATGTTTGCTAGGGTTGCTAGTTATTTTTCTGATGATAATGAACATGCACAAAGAATCTACAATTATATGTCTAATCATTGGTTTATGCCCTCTACTCCAATTTTATCTAATGGTGGAACCAACAGAGGACTTCCAATATCGTGCTTTTTAAATGAGGCAAATGATAGCCTTCACGGAATATTAGAACTTTGGAATGAGAATGTTTGGTTAGCCTCCAAAGGAGGAGGAATAGGATCTTATTGGGGAAATCTAAGAGGTCAGGGTGAAAAAGTTGGTCAAGCAGGTAAGACGTCAGGTGTAGTTCCTTTTATCCGAGTGATGGACTCTTTAACTCTTGCAATTAGTCAAGGAAGTTTGAGAAGGGGATCTGCTGCATGTTATTTGCCGGTATGGCATCCAGAAATTGAAGAGTTTGTTGATCTTAGAAGGCCTACAGGCGGAGATCCAAATCGCAAGGCTTTAAATCTGCATCATGGTGTAGTAATTTCGGATGATTTTATGAGAGCTGTTGAAGAAGATTTAAATTGGGTTTTAAAAAGTCCTAAAGACGGATCTATTCAGCAAACAATTAAAGCTAGGTCCTTATGGATAAAAATCTTAACAGCTAGAATGGAAACAGGTGAGCCCTATCTTTTATTTATTGATAAAGTCAATGAGGCTATTCCACATCATCATAAGATGTCAGGTTTGCAAGTAAAAATGTCAAACCTCTGCAGCGAAATTACACTTCCTACTGGTTTAGATCATTTAGGAAAGAGAAGGACGGCAGTATGTTGTTTATCATCTGTAAATTTAGAAAAATATGATGAGTGGCATGATAACCCTATTTTTATATTAGATATTATGAAGTTCTTAGATAATGTAATGGAAGATTTCATCACAAGAGCTCCAGAAACGATGAATAGTGCAAAATATTCTGCTTTTAGAGAAAGAAGTGTTGGGCTAGGAGTAATGGGATTTCACTCTTTCCTTCAGAAAAAAAGAATACCAATAGAATCAGTAATGGCAAAGGTATGGAACAAAAGAATATTTTCTTATATAAAAGAGCAAGCAGATAGCGCATCCAAAATTTTGGCAAAAGACAAAGGCGCATGTCCTGATGCTAACGATTATGGAGTGCAGGAAAGGTTTTCAAATAAAATTGCAATTGCTCCAACTGCGTCTATCTCGATCATTTGTGGAGGTTCTTCTCCTGGAGTAGAGCCTATTGCAACAAACAGCTTTACTCAAAAAACCTTATCAGGATCTTTTAACGTTAGAAATCCAATTCTAAAGAAAGTTTTATCTAAAAAAGGAAAAGATACTGAAGAAGTTTGGTCTTCGATTACAGTTAATAAAGGTTCAGTACAACATTTAGAATTTCTTGATGATAATGAAAAAGCAATATTTAAGACAGCATTTGAAATTGATCAGAGATATTTAATAGAATTAGCTGGCGATAGAACCCAATTTGTCTGTCAGTCCCAATCACTAAATATTTTTTTAAAACCAGATATACATAAAAAAGAACTTCACAATATTCATTATTCTGCATGGAAAAAAGGAATAAAAAGTCTATATTATTTAAGGTCTATGTCATTACAAAGAGCTGAGGTAGTAAATCAAGATGCGAGTAATGTAAAAGTTCCTTTAAAAGGTAAAATAAATGAAAATGAAGAACCAAAGGAAAATGAACTAGATTATGAAGAATGTTTGTCCTGTCAATAAAAAAGGAGTAAGAAATTGTCATTATTAGATGCTAGACCTGTTTATAAACCATTTAAGTATCCATGGGCCTATGATGCTTGGTTGCAACAACAAAGAATACATTGGCTGCCTGAGGAAGTTCCTCTTGCAGATGATGTTTCTGATTGGAATAGAAAGTTAACTAAGCAGGAGAAAAATTTACTTTCGCAAATTTTTAGATTTTTTACACAGTCAGATATTGAAGTTAATAACTGCTATATGAAACACTATTCACAAGTTTTTAAACCTACTGAAGTTCAAATGATGTTGGCCTCCTTCTCTAATATGGAAACAATTCATGTTGCAGCCTATTCTCACTTATTAGATACAATAGGAATGCCAGAGGTTGAGTATCAAGCATTTCTTCAGATCAAAGAAATGCGTGATAAATATGACTATATGCAACAATTCAATACTAGCTCGAAAGAAGACATTGCCAAAACTTTGGCAATTTTTGGTGCTTTTACTGAAGGTTTGCAGTTGTTTGCTACTTTTGCGATACTACTTAACTTTCCAAGATTTAATAAGATGAAGGGTATGGGGCAAATAGTTACATGGTCTGCTAGAGATGAAAGTTTACACACGGAGTCTATTATTAAACTATTCAATACTTTCTTATCAGAAAACTCTGATATAGATGTAAAAAAACTACAAGTAGATTTATACAAGGCTTGTAATACTATGATATCCCATGAAGATGCTTTTATAGATAGAGCATTTGAATTGGGAAGTGTAGAAGGATTGAGACCAGAAAGTGTAAAAAAATATATTAGATATATTGCTGATATCAGGTTAGTCCAGTTAAATCTTCAGCCAATTTATAATGTAGGCACTAACCCTCTACCTTGGATAGATGTCATGTTAAATGGAGTGGAACACACAAATTTCTTTGAAAATAGAGCAACTGAATACTCAAAGGCTGCAACCAAAGGAACTTGGGAAGAAGCTTTTCAATAGAAACTAATTCAATCTTTTTTTTCGTTTATTATTTTCCATAGCTTTTCTGGTTTAGCAGGCATGTCTACATGAGCAATATTAAGAGCATTACATACGGCATTAATTACAGCAGGCGGCGCTCCTATTGCGCCAGCTTCTCCAGCTCCTTTTACTCCTAATAAATTATTTTTACAAAAAATTTCATTATACGAAAAACTAAAATTAGGAACATCGCTTGCTCTAGGTATAGCGTAATCCATGAGCGAACCACTTATAAGTTGACCGTTTTCATCATATAAGGTTTCTTCAAATAAAGCTTGTCCTATTCCTTGAACAATTCCTCCATGAACTTGACCCTCTAATAACAAGGGGTTTATTACTTTTCCAAAGTCGTCTACAACATAATATGCCAATATACTTACTTTTCCTGTTTCCTTGTTAATCTCAAGTTCACAAATATGGGTTCCATTAGGGTAGGTAAATGTCCCTTGTATAGGAGTCCATATGCCATCTTCCTCTAAATGGGCATTATAGGAAGAAAATAAATTAGAAATTTCTGCTAACGTTAAACTTTTATCATTAAAATTAAAAGTTCCTTGATTATAGTAGATAGACAAGGGATTTATGCTAAATTTTTCTGATAAAAGAATTTTAATTTTTTTTATCAAATTTTCAGTTGCTACTTTTAAAGCACTTCCTCCTACTGGTGTAGATCTTGATCCTCCTGTACCAGAACCTTTTTCTATTTCTTTACTATTGCCTTGAACTACCTGAATTAACGAAATATCTACTCCTAGTATCTCCGAAACTATTTGTCCATAAGAGGTTTCATGTCCTTGTCCATTTGACTGCGTTCCTATTTTTACAGTTATGTTCCCATTTTTTCCTACACTTACATTAGCAAATTCAGGTCCTCCACCCCCACAAGCTTCAATATATGTAGAAACTCCAATTCCTCTGAGGTATCCTTTCTCTAAAGATTCTTTTCTTCTATTTTCAAATTTATTTAATTGAGAAACATTTACTGCATCTCTAAGATTTTTTTTAAAATCACCACTATCATAAGTGTGCCCCAATGCAGTTCTGTACGGCATCTGGGATTTATCAATAAGGTTTATTTCTCTTATTTTAATTGGACTTATCCCTAGTTCCTTAGCTGATTTGTCGACTAACCTTTCTATCAAGTAAGATGCTTCAGGCCTACCAGCACCTCTATATGCATCTGTTGGACTAGTATTAGTATATACACCCTTTACATTAGCATAAGCTTTTTTTATATCATAACATCCTGTTAGCATTCCTGTTCCAGCATATGTAGGAATAAAAACAGCAAAGTCTGACATGTACGCTCCCATATTAGCCAAAGTTTCTACCATTAAAGCCTTAAATTTAAAATTCTTATCTATACCTAGTGTAGCTTTACTAAAATGATCCCTGCCATGAATATCAGACAAGAAACTTTCTGTTCTGGAAGCTTTCCATTTAACAGGTCTTCTTACAATATTAGATGCAGCTAGAGATAAAATATACTCAGGATAGTTGAATATTTTCATCCCAAAACCTCCGCCAACATCTTTAGTTATTACATGCACTTTATTTTCATTCACATTTAAAATGGATGATAATTTACGTTTTAGACTGTGTACGCCTTGACTAGAACAGTATAAAGTATATTCATCATTATTTTCATCATAAATACCTATTGTACTTCTACATTCCATTGGATTGGGTACAAGTCTGTTGTTAATTAATTGAATATTTATTTTATGTGTGGATGAGTTAATTTCTTTTAGAGTATTTTCTTTATCACCTAATTCCCAATCAAAGCATGTGTTATTAGAAACTTCATCTCTTACTGAGATAATATTATTTTTAATAGCATTAGATATATTAGTTACGCTTTCATATTCTTCATAATTAATAACTATATTTTCTGCTACACTTTCTGCAATTTCAAGTGACTCAGCAATAATTGCTAATATAGGGTCTCCGACATATCTAACATTATTTTTTGCTAATATATGTCTTGGAGTATCTATCATTTCATTCCCGTCTCTGTTTTTTACAAGGAAAGTAGTTCTCATATTATTTATAGATAATTCTTTTATATCTTTCCAATTAATTATCTTTAATAACCCAGAAGTTCCTAAGGTTTCTGATAAATTAATGTCTAATATTTTTGCATTTGCATGAGGTGACCTTAAAACATACATATAAGCTTGATTTTCAAAAGATATATCATCATTATATAATCCATTCCCAGTAAGCAAACGGCTATCTTCGACTCTAGTTAAGGGTTGTCCTATTCCAAATTTCATTATTATCCTTTTTTTTAATGCAAATTAGATTACTACATTGAAAATTAGATTCTATTAAATTATATTTATTATATAATAATAAATATTTAAAAAAAAATATATAATGAGCAAGCAAATTCAAAACTTAGACTCTCCAAAATTTACTATAGGAGAAGTTGTTAAACATCGATTTTATCCCTTTAGAGGAGTAATATTTGATGTTGATCCAGAGTTTATGAATAGCGAAGAGTGGTATGAGTCAATACCAGCACATATTAGACCAAAGAGAAACCAACCTTTTTATCATCTTTTTGCAGAAAATGAAGATGGTCCATACATAGCCTATGTTTCTCAGCAAAATCTTTTACACGATGAAAATCTTGACCCATGTTCTCATCCTCAAATTGAGACTTTATTTGAAGGAATAGTTGATGGTAAATATATTCTAAAAAACTCTAATATACAGTAAAGCTAATTACATTTATTAATGTATTTTCCGGACCAGGCAGAAGCTTCGTTAGCCAATTGATTTGTCAATAATCTTCTAAAACTAGCATGACATGTTCCGCAAGCATTTCCTAGATTACACATTGCAATATCAACCTTTTCCCAATCATTATCATTCAAAGCCATTTCTAAATTCTTAGCAGAAATTAATGCATTTTTATATAATTTATTAAAGTAATCTTCTACTGCCCATATTGCTGGTGTTGCATTTGTAAGGTTTCTTGCAGAAAGATTTGTGGACTCAGGCCAAAGATTTAAAGATTTCTCAAGTAGTAGCTTTATGTCTTCAGCATCTTGCTTTGCAAGTTGCCCGTTATATTCAAGATTATTATCAACTTCAATAAAAGGAGCTAATCTTTTTATGCGGGCCCAAATCCCTTGCATAACTCCTTGTCTTAACTCAATAGTATCTTTTGCATTCTCAAATTCACTTGAGTACGAATTAGAAACCAATAAAGTTAAAAGTGAAATAAATATTATTACATTTCTCATGTATATTATTATAGTAACAATAATAAATTTATCTACATATTTAAGTCAAAGAAAGATTTTAATCTCTTAACCATGGCGCATCTGGTGAAGTTATATCCCCCTCTGGTGGTTTAGAGTGAATAGCTTTATTTTTAGAAGCTAAAATACTTATGTTTGATTTTTTTTCCTTATTTTTGTATTTTCTGAATGCATTTTTACCAAGTAAAAATGAGATAATTATAGTAATTAAAAAAATTAAAATTCCTATAATTGGATGATATGTCATATTAACATATTAATACTAAATTGAAAAATTAACAACTGAAAATTCTTCCTTCTTTCTTTTCTTTTTCAGAAATAGTAAAAACTTCATACCCTGTATTAGTCACACCAATAGTATGCTCGTACTGCGAAGATAACTTTTTGTCTCTTGTTACAGCTGTCCATCCATCGTCTAAAATCAGAATATCCTTTTTTCCTAAATTTATCATAGGTTCAATAGTAAAAAACATCCCCTCAATTAATTTAGTGCCTTGCTGTTCTTGTCCATAATGCAAAATATTTGGAGCAGTATGAAACCTTTGACCTATGCCGTGACCACAAAAATCTCTAACTACTGAGTAGCCTAAGTTTTCCGTAAATTTTTGAATTGCTGCCCCTATGTCTCCAGTGCTATTTCCTGGTTTCACTTTTTGTATTCCTTTCCACATTGCTTCATAGGTTGCATCCATTAATTTTTTACATTTAACATTCGGTTTGCCAATAGAAAACATTCTACTAGTATCGCCATGCCAGCCATCTAAAATTACTGTAATATCTATATTTATAATATCATTATTTTTTAATACTTTTGGTCCCGGTATACCGTGGCAAACTACATGATTGATAGAAGTGCAAATTGACTTAGGAAAACCTTTATAATTTAAAGGAGCTGGAATTGCTTCATTTTTTAATATATAGTCATGACATAGGCTATCTAGTTTTTCTGTTGTTACCCCTTCTTTTACATGTGGTTCAATAAAATCTAAAACTTTACTTGCAAGTTCTCCTGCTTTTCGCATTGATACAAAATCATTAGTACTGTGAATAGTAATAGTATTGTTGTAATCATCTAATACTGTTTTTCTAATATTCTCCATAAATTATTTTTCCTAAAAAATAATGATATTTAAAAAAATATTTTATAACAATATAATATTATCACTGGCCTTTCTTTAGAGCAATATTAACTGTAGCAAAGAAAGTTTTTTTAGAATTTTATTGTATTAGAAAAAAAAATTAGCTTTAATAATCTTTTTTAGGCTATTTAATTTTTATTATGAAATTGAAAAAAGATTTTAATACTGTTGCTATTTTAATTATAGGTAATGAGATTTTATCAGGAAAGACTCAAGATTCTAATCTTAATTTTATTGCAAAAAGATGTAACCACCTAGGCTATCTTGTCAAAGAAGTAAGAGTAGTTAGGGATGATGAAAAACAAATTATTATGGCTTTAAAAGATTTATCAAAGTTATATATTCATGTTTTTACAACAGGTGGTATTGGGCCAACGCATGATGATATTACCGCTGAATGTGTTGCAAAAGCTTTTAATAGAAAACTAGTATTAAATAAAAAAGCTCATGAGTTGTTAATAAATCATTATAAAAATTTAAAAATTGAATTAAATGAAAGCAGATTAAAAATGGCAATGGTCCCTGCAAATGCTAAATTAATTAAAAACTCTGTTAGTTCTGCCCCAGGGTTTAAAATAAAAAATGTTTGGGTTTTGGCAGGGGTACCTAAAATTATGCAAGCTATGTTTTTAGAAGATATTGAGCCAAAGTTAAATAAAGGAAAAAAAATATTTTCCAAAAGTATAAAAATATTTAAGCCAGAGGGAGATATTGCTAAGTTTTTATCAGAATTACAAATTGATAATAAAAATATTGATATAGGAAGCTATCCTTTTTACAATCCACCAAATATAGGAACGACAATAATCTTTAGGGGATATGAAAATAATAATATAAATAATGCAATAAAACTATTGTGTAAACATCTAACCAAAGCTAAAATTCAATTTTTAAAATAAAAATGCCCTCTTGGCGGAATAGGTAGACGCAAGGGACTTAAAATCCCTTGTCCGTAAGGACGTCCCGGTTCGAGTCCGGGAGTGGGCACCAAA
>PCCU01000001.1 GCA_002732015.1 Candidatus Pelagibacterales bacterium | reverse complement strand
CTAATACTAAAAGTATCTACAAAAGAAAAAAATGGTATTGCTGATACTAAAATTAATAAAAGCCAAGAAAAAAAAATAGTTATAGTAACACTTTTCTCTTTAAATTTATCATTATAAAACAGTGATTTAAAATAAATACCTATTACAGTACTTACTATAAAACTTATAAAAAAAATGCTTGCATATTTACTAGAGCTTAAAAAACATTTGAGTGATAAAAGTAACGCTAAACCGCCATATAAATAAAAGGTTAGTTGGAGTGAATAATTAAGTAGATTTTGCATAGACTAAATAAGTTCATTATCATCAAATAAAAACTCTTCTAATTCATGAATAGCTTCGTGTAAAACACACATAACTACTTTATCATTTGCTTCAATAACTGTATCTCCAGTTGGAGTTAATACTTTATTCTCTCTAACAACTGCACCAATTATACTATTTACTGGCAAATTTGAATCTCTTAATGAATTGCCAGTTAATCTAGATCCTTTCTTCACTAAAAACTCAATAATCTCTGCTTTCCCACCTTGTAACTCATATATATCTGATATATCACCCTTTCTAATATACTTTAAGACTTTGGATACGGTAAGCTCTTTTGGAGAAATTATACCATCTATATCCATAAGAGATATTACAGGTAAATATTTATCACCTTTTAATAGAGCATAGCAGTTTTTTGCACCAGCTTTTTTTGCTAATGTAGAGACCAAAGTATTAATTTCATCACTATTAGTCACAGAAAAAACAATATCTGCTTCTGATATTTCTGCCTCTTGTATTATTTCAGGCTCCACAGCGTCCCCTAATAAAACATTAGCTTTTTCTAATTGAATAGCAGCTCTTTCTGCAGTTTCTTTATTATTTTCTATTATTGTAATAGAAGAATCTGGTTCATTAATTTCAAGTATTTTTGCAATATTTAACGCAACTATCCCAGCTCCAATTATTACTACCCTCCTACTTTTAATTATTTTCTTTCCAAAAACATTCAATACTCTTTTTATATTATTTGAATCAGATAATAAATAAATATCATCTCCTTCCTTAAGCTCCTCTGATTTGCTAGGTATTATAGTTTTTTCATTTCTTACCATTAAAATAACTTTTGTATTGAGGTTAGGAAATAACTCAGTTAGTTCTTTTAAAGGTGTTTCTAGGACAGGACATTCGCTATCTAGTTTAAACCCTATTAATCTAACTTTATCTGCAGCAAAAGATATTAAGTCGTGCGCTCCTGACACAGCTACCAATCTAGCTAATAAGCTAGCAACTTCATCCTCTGGTGAAATTATATAATCAACTCTAAATCCAGACTCAGAAAATAAATCACTCCACTTATCATTTAAAAACTCTTTTTCTTTAATTCTAGCAATAGTAGTAGGTATTTTAAATAATATTTTAGAAATTTCACAAGTTAATATATTTGTTTCATCATTATCAGTTACTGATATTAAAAGGTCAGTTTCACTTATATCTGCCTGAGATAAAATTTCTGGGTTATAGCTTTTTCCTACTAATGTTCTAACATCAATATTAGAAGAAAGCTTTTCTAACTTCTCTAAACTCTCATCTATTACAGTAACTTTCATATTGTCTGTAGATAGATATTTAGCTAAGCTATAACCTACTTCTCCTGCTCCACATATAATAATATTCATTTATTTATTATCCTTATTAAGAGATTTTAGTTTTCTATGCAAAGCTGATCTCTCCATACCTATAAAGTCAGCAGTTTTAGAAACATTATCATTAAACCTTTGCATTTGAAGGTTAATATATTCTTTTTCAAAAAGTTCCCTTGCTTTTTTAAGAGACAAACTAAGCATTTTCTTTTGAATTATATTAGAAAAGTTTTCATTATCTTTAGTATTATCATATGACATAATTAACTTTCCTATTTCATCAGATGTATGATTTTGAGAAACTATTAAAAGATTCTCAATAATACTTTTCAATTGTCTTAAATTTCCACTTAGATTAAGTGATTGTAATTGATTGTAGTGCTCTTTTAAAATTTTATTATTCTGCAACCCTAAACTTTTGCTACAATTTTCTAAAAAATAATCTATAAAATATGGTATGTCATCTATGCGTTCTTTTAGTGAAGGGACATGAATTGGAACAACGTTTAATCTGTAGAATAAATCCTCACTAAATAATTTATTTTTTATCATTTCTTTTATATTCTTTGAAGATGCCGTTATTATTCTAATATCAACTTCTACCGAATATTTTCCATTAACTCTATTAAACCTATTTTCAGTTAAAAGCTTTATTAATCTTCTTTGAGATTTATTACAAAGGTTTGTAGCCTCATCTATATACAGTGTGCCATTATGTGCTTGCTCTATCAACCCAATTCTCTCAGGTGTCCCATCAGGATTTTCTCTGCCAAAAAGTTCCTCTTCTATATCATCTGCAATAAGTCTTTTTGTATTAACAAATACTATGGCACCTGAGGATCTTTTTGAAGTATTATGAATTAATTTAGCAATATGTTTTTTTCCACTTCCGGAAGGCCCAGAAATAAACACTCTACTTTTCGTTGGCGCTACTTTTTCTATAATTGATTTAACTAATAAAGCTGCTGAGGACTCACCTATAAACTTTACATCATCATCCATAAACTGACTAATTTTTTTCTTAAGTTCAGCATTATCAATTGCTCTTTTAATATTTAACAGTAATAGGTTTGTATCAAAAGGCTTTTCTAAAAAATTAAAAGCTCCAACATTTAATGAATTAATTGCCATTTGTATAGTTCCATGTCCACTAATCATAATAATAGGTAAATTTGGATAACTTTTTTTAATAAGTTTTAAAATTTCTATTCCATCTAATTTACTATTTTCTAACCATACATCTAATAAAATTAAAGCTGGAATTCTTTTAGATATTTCCTTTTTAATACTATTATAGTCCCATGCAAGTCTAGTATTAAAGCCTTCATCTTGTAAAATTCCAGCAATAAGCTGTCTTATATCTTCTTCATCATCAACGATTAAAATATCTTTATTCATAAAAACTCAATATTAAATTATAGGAAATGATAATGTTACCGTAGCCCCTTTTTTATTCTTATTATTTTTTAATTCTATACTCCCTTTATGATCTTCCATAATTTTTTTTACTACTGCTAAACCAAGTCCTGANCCTTTTTTTGAACGAGATATNTAGGGNTCTAGNAAATNTTGCTTATCTAATGGGAAACCNATGCCGTTATCTATAAAGTCTAGATAACACATATTATTTTTTNTTGATAAACTAATTTTAATTTNACCTTNTATATTAGTTTTATGTTCATTAATAGCATTAATAGAATTTTTAAAAAGATTATTTAAAGCCTGATTTATTAAGTTAGGATCAGCTTTTAAATTTATTTTTTCTATTTTTCCTAAGTTGCTTTTAATAGATAACTTTTGATTAGCTAGCTTAATCATACTTATACTTCCTATTATAATCTCATTTATATTAACATTCTGAAAAATTGGCCTAGGCATTTGAGCAAATGTAGAAAACTCATTTACCATTCTATGAATTGTAGAAACTTGTCTTATTATTGTATCTATGCAATGTATAAAGATATTTTTTTCATCAGTAATTTTATTAAGATATTTATATTTGAGTCTGTCTGCAGATAGTTGAATAGGAGTTAAAGGGTTTTTTATCTCATGAGCAATTTTTTTTGCAATATCTGACCAAGCAGCTGCTCTTTGTACTTTTATAAGCTCTGTAATATTTTCTATAGTTACTACATACCCACTATTTAAACTTTTATAGTTTTCAAAAGAAATTCTAATTACAAATGTTTTTCTTTTACCTTTATAAGAATAATCTAATTGCTCTTCCCTATTAGAGAAATTTAAATCTTTAACATTTTCAATAATCTTTTTTAAGGCAGGAAAAATGTCAAATATACTAATACCTATTAATTTACTAGCGTCATACTCTAATAATTCTATTGCTGACTTATTAACTAAAAAGATTTTATTTTTTGAGTCAATGCCCAACACACCAGATTTTACACCTGTTAAAACTGACTCTGTAAATCTTCTTCTTGTATCAATTTGCTCATTAGCTGTTATTAGATCTTTTCTTTGATCATAAAGTTGCTTTACCATTCTATTAAAACTTTCTATTAGTGAACTTATTTCATCTTTTTTATCACTATTATTATATATCCTGACTTTAAGATTACCTGAGCTAACACTTTCTGAAGCACTAATCAATGAAGATATAGGCCCTGTTAAGGAATTTGCGAATGCAATACCTAACCAAATTGCTAAAAGTAATAAAATTAAAGCCACTAACAAAAAAACCATAGTAAATGTAATTCTACTTTCTTCACTACTTTTTTTAGCTTCTGAATAATCATTTACTGCTTCTTTTACACTTTTGAGATTATAAATTATTTCAGGATCTAAATATCTAGAAAAATAAAGGTAGAGACCAAAGTGACCAATTAATGGTGTGATCACTGATAAATTATTATTTTTATTATCATTAATAAACACCAAAGGCGAGCTTTTGTCTTTTCTGTTAGAAAAAATGTTGCTAGGAGATATGTTTCTTGGAAGGAAAAAGCTATTTCTCGAGGCAGCTATTATATTACCATTATTATTTATTACAGCTAATTCGTTAGCATCTCTTTCTATAGCTAAATCATTTAGAATATAATTTAATTGTAATCTATTATTAAAGTATGAACTATTGTAATTAGAAAGTTTTAAGCTAATAAAAAGTGCATCGCCCTCAACTTTTTTTTTAATTTCTACAGCATAATTTTCTGCAATTGCTGCAGATTTCACTAAAGCAGTTTGAACTCTTTTACTAAACCATGCTTCTATTCCTTGCTCAAAAAAGATAACAGCTAAAATAGCTACTATAACTACAGGTATAATTGCTATTGTTGCAAAAACTCCCACAATTTTTGAGTGCAGTTTAGAAGCTGCCCTATTTTTTCTTATATTAAATATTAACTTACTTAATTCAAATAAAATTAGTAATAACAATAAAATAAAAGATAGTATTCCAAAAAAAAGAAAGATCCACACCGTTCCTGGATTGCTATCTGCTGTATTATGTATAGAGTAAAAAATTCCAATTGCAGATGAAAAACAAAACAAAAAAATAAAAGGAATAAATGTTCTTTTTAAATTACTAATTGAAAAATTTATCATTTATCACTGCTGGTTGTATTTTTAATAATTTCAATTTCATAATCTTCCATTTTTTTTCTTAGGGTATTACGGTTAATGCCTAGTAACTGAGAGGATAAGAACTTATTGTTATTTGTATGCTTCAACATTTCTACTATTAATGGTCGCTCAAACTCTTTAATTAATTTATAGTATAAACCTGACTCAACTTTACTGTTAGACAAGAAGCCTCTTATATTGGCGCTAATAAGATTATTAAAATTTAATTTCCAATTTTCTAAAAAATCTTTATTAGCATACTTAAATTCATTATTAATTTCTTGTCTAATTAAAGATGTTTTAATAGACAAATCATTTTTTGAAAAATTATAACATCTCAGCAAAAAACTTTTTAGTTGAGTAAGGTTACCTGGCCATAAATATTCTTCTAATAAAGAAAAAGCATCTTCTCCTAAACTTTTATCCATTTTGTTTGTTAGGTTAAACTCTGCAATTATCTCTTTAACTAAAATTCTTATATCCTCTTTTCTGTTCTTAAGAGGTAATGTAAAAATATTATACATGCTTAAAAAATAAAATAATTCACTAGAAAAATTATTATTACTTAGAATTTGCTTCATATTTTTAGAGCTAGTTGCTATAAATTTAGTATTTTTTGATATTAAGGATGAACTAGGGTTTTTAGATTTTAAAACTGCCAATAAAATATTTTGTATATTAATTGGCATTACCTCAATGTCAGTAAATAAAATAGTTCTAGAAATATCAGAGTTTTTAAGCAATTTAGAATTAAGAAAATCATCTTTGCTTATTTTATTCAATAATAGTTTTTCAAAGTTATTATTTTTATAATCTAAATAGTTTATTTCTAGTAAAGTTTTATTAGGATCTCTTAATGCATTTATAGTGTTTGCTATTTGTCTTTTTCCAGTTCCGTTTTCTCCTGAAATTAAAGTATTTAAGTTATTATTAATAATTTTATTTATACTATCAAATATTGGTTTGGTTTTATTTGTTTTGTCTATTAAAGGAATTTTAAAGTTGAATGCAGGGTTATCATTTAAACTTTCTTTTTCATTTAAATACTCAATCTTATTAATTAAATCTTTAAGTAAAAAAGGTTTCTTGATTATCTCAATTCCAATATCGTCATATTCTAAGAATGTTTCTATTTCAAACTTACCTCCTGTTATAATTATTAAAGGCGCCCTATGCTTTAAATTGTTAATATCATTGTAAAATACTCTAGACTTTCCTTTTATTATTTCTTCATCTAAAATTCCTACATGATAATCATTATTAATTAGATTTTTTTTAAAACTTTCATAATGATTACTTACACGAAAATCAAATTTATTTTTTTTTAAAAATGTTTCTAATATGAATCTAAAGCTTTCATCATGTCCTGCATACAAAATATTATAAATTTTTATCTCCTTTCATTTTTTAAGGGTAAAAAAATATTGAATGCAGTAATATCTTTTTCCTTTTCTAGTTTTATAAATCCACCATTTTTTGAAATAATTGTATTTATGTAAGCTAATCCTAGCCCATCTGAACCTTCTTTACTTCCCACAAAAGGATAGAATATAAACTTTTCTATATTTTCATCAATTCCGTTCCCTTCATCTGAAATCTTTATATGAATTGGTAATTTTAAAACTTTTTGCAAATCATCTGATCTAACGTAAATATTGTGATTTATTCTTGTAGCAATAGTTATTATATTATTTTTTTTGCTTTCACAGGCATTGTATAGTAAGTTTTCAAAACATTTTATAATTTGAGACCTATTGAAATTTATTCTAGGTATTGAAGGATCAAAGTCTTTAATTATTTTATAAGTATTAAAATATTTTCTGTCTATCGCATCTAAAGCTTCAATTAAGCATTCATGTATATTTACAAGCTCTTCCTTAGAATTAATATCATAGTGAAAGTTTAAAGTTTTATTTATATAATTTTTTACTTTATTAGTTTCCGTTTCTAAAACTTCTAGTATTTTATTATNATAATCCTCGTTTATAGTTAGTNTTTCTTTTAAAAGGTCAATNGCACCTAGAATATTTGTTATTGGCGAACTAATATTTCTATCNAAGCTTTGTGAAAAACCACTTATAAATAAGTCNCTTAATATTTTACTGGTTTGAGTCATGTAAGTTTTAAAATTATCCTTCTCNTGAATAATTAANAGTACTAACTTTTCTTCCACTTTATTAAAGTGTAAGTCTACTATAATTTCATTATCATCCAAATCATTTAATTTATAATCATATGTGGATACAGAACCGTCACCAGAAAATAATCTATTTAAAATACTTTCCATATCAAAAGAAAAAAAAGTTTGTAGTCTTACTTTATTTTGATTTGATATCCTATTAAATTTAAATTTTTCTTTATAAATTAGGTTAGCATTAACTATATAGCCTTTGGCATCTATTATAAGTGCAGGCATGGGCAGATATGAAATAAAATCGTTAATTGCTGTATTTTTAATCATAATAAAGTAAAATATCATAAATTTTAATGAATAAAAAAAAAAATAACAGATTAGCGGTAGTCATTTTAGCCTCAGGATCAAGTGAAAGATTCGGAGATCCTACACCTAAGCAATATCAAAAAATTAACAACAAAACAATTTTAGAATATTCGATTGAAAAGTTTATAAAAAGCAATAAAATCAATAGTATATACATAGCTTATAATAAAAAGCATAAAAAGTATATATTACCAATAAAAAAGAAGTTTAAAACAATAAGCTTTATTTTGGGAGGAACAAGCAGACAGAGTTCTGCATCAAAAGTATTAAATTTTATATATAGAAAAAAATTGTATCGTTATGTTCTAATTCATGATTCAGTAAGACCTTTTGTAACGATATCTTTAGTAAATAAAGTAATAAATAAATTAATGTTAAATAAAGGTGTTATTCCAGCTATCCAAATAAATGATAGTATAAAAGTTATTAATAAAAAAAAAGTTGTAAAAAACCTTGATAGGAGCAACGTATTTGTATCACAAACGCCACAAGGGTTTATTTTAAACAATCTTATTGAAGCTTATAAAAAAATAGAAATTAATAAACTTCATAACTATACAGATGATGCACAAATATTTGTTGATGCTGGATTTAGAGTGGATATAATTAAAGGAGAGAGTAGTAATTTTAAGATTACTGAAAAAAATGATTTTAATAAAGCAAAGAAAATGTATAGTAATGATAGTTTAATGAAAGTAGGACAAGGACTAGATGTTCATGCCTTTACTGCAGGAAAAAATTTTAAACTTTTTGGTATAAATATTCCCTACAATAAATCAATAAAAGCACATTCAGATGGAGATGTAGGAGTTCATGCATTAATTGATGCAATATTAGGAACTCTTTCTGTAGGTGATATAGGCACACATTTTCCAGATAATGATAAAAAATATAAAAATATAAACTCATTAAGTTTATTAAAAAAAACAATAAAGATTCTTCAAAAAAATAAAGGAGAAATTGTTCACATTGATAATACTGTAGTTTGTGAAAAGCCTAAAATAAATAAATATATAAGCAAAATGAGAAAAGTTATAGCTGATTTTTTAGACTTAGATATTAAATCAGTTTCTATAAAAGCTACTACTACAGAAAAATTAGGATTTATAGGAAGAAATGATGGAATAGCTGTCTTTAGCATAGCAACTATAAATTTTTATTATGAAAAATAATTCTATACTTTTTATTTTATCAGAACTTTTTTGTACTATTTTTAAAATAGGTAATTTTAAGTACATGCCTGGAACATTAGGGTCTATAATTGGTATTATTATGGGATTGTTTATAAAAAATAAATTTCCTATTACTTTTTATATACTAGTCATTTTCTTAATATGCTTAATAGCTATTATTATGATAAATATTTATCAAACTAAAGTTGATAGCAAAGAAGACCACTCTGAAATAGTTATTGATGAGTTTATTGGGCAACAAATTCCACTTTTTTTTATTGAGTTAACTACTTTAAATATTCTTTTCTGTTTTATATTTTTTAGATTTTTTGATATTTTGAAAGTATTTCCTGCTAACTATATTGATAGAAAGTTTAAAAATAGCTATGGTATAATTGCTGATGATTTAGTGGCAGGCCTTCAAGCACTAGTAATTATTTACTTAATTAATTTATATATATGAGTATTTCTCTAGCAAATAAATTTGTATCTTANTGTATTAAAAAAAAAATTTATGTTAGTTTGGCTGANTCATGTACGGGAGGNTTAATATCTTCTAAAATGACNTCTGTTGCAAATGCNTCAAAGGTAATCAAGTATTGTNTAGTCACTTATTCTAATGAGTCAAAACATAAGTTTTTAAAAGTACCGTTAAATATAATTTACAAGCACGGTGCAGTTAGTGAAGAAACTGCATACTATATGACAAAAGGTCTATCAAAAGACAAAAAAATAAACTTTTCTTTAGCTATTACTGGCATTGCTGGTCCATCAGGAGGAAGCAAAGCAAAGCCAGTAGGCTTAGTATATTTTTCATTTTTTTATAAAAAAAGAAATATAATAGTTGAAAAAAAAATCTTTAAAGGTAATAGAAATAAAATCAGAGAAGAAGCTGCAAATTACGCATTAAAAAGATCTATTGAAATATTAGATTTATAGTTTAATTATATAGAGATTTAGCTCTATTCTCAAATGCCTCAAACATTTTTTCGGATGCCTTATGAAAGAGTGAACCCATAATTTTACCTAAAAGAAAGGATTTAAACTCATAACTTAACTTAAATCTCACCATACAAGAATTTCCAGATTTTTCAAAGAGCCAAGAACTATCTAAATATTTAAAAGGTCCTGATATGGCATTACTGGTTATTTTCTTGAGATAAATTCCTTTTACTCTACTAGTATAATTTTCATCTAAAGCTTTGTATCCTATAGTTAGTTTTGCATCAAAGTTATTTTCATCAATTCTATTAGAAATTTCAGATTCCTTGCACCAAGGAAGAAAGTCAGGATATAATTCAACGTTTATTATAATATTATATAATTGTTTATCAGAAAAAGGTAATACTTTTGAATTTACAAAGTTAGGCACTTGCTTTCCTTAACATTTCAAAATGTTCATCAGCATGATAAGAGGACCTTGTTAATGGAGAACATGAAACCATTTTAAAGCCCAACTTCCATGCCTTATTTTCAATAAGTTTAAATTCATCTGGCGAGTAATACCTAATTAATTTTTGATGACCACTTGATGGTTGAAGATATTGACCAACGGTTAAAAAATCAACATTATACTTTCGCATTGTTTCTATAACCTCATAAATCTCAGAAATAGTTTCTCCTAGTCCTACCATTAAACCTGACTTAGTCCAAATATTTCCTTTATCCTTAATAGTTTTCAATAAAGATAGGCTGTGTAGATAGCTAGCCCCTCTTCTTATCTCTTTATATAATCTAGGAACTGTTTCTAAATTATGATTAAAAACATCTGGCATAGCTTTAACTATTATATCAATTGCATTTTTTTTTCTTTGAAAGTCTGGAGTTAAGATTTCAATAGTAATTTTTTTATTTAGTTCTCTAATTTTATTAATACAAGCAGCAAATTGATTGGCTCCACCGTCATCTAAGTCATCTCTATCTACTGAAGTAATAACCACATGTTTAAGATTAAGAGCATTTACTGCTCTAGCAACTTTTTCGGGTTCATTTTGATCTAATTTATTTGGTGTTCCACTAGCAATATTACAAAATGTACATTTTCTTGTACATACCCTTCCTAAAATCATAAAAGTAGCATGCTTGTTATTCCAACATTCACCAATATTAGGACAAGCAGCTTCCTCACATACTGTATTTAATTGGAACTGGCTCACTATATTTTTTGTTTTAAATACAGTAGATGCTTGAGGTGCCTTTACTTTTATCCAGGAAGGTTTCTTGATTTTTTCTGATATATTAGTTAAGTGAGTTCTGGAAATATAATTAAGTTTCTTCATATTAAATATGCAATGCTTTATTATAAGCATCTAATGCTGACTCATGAATAGACTCTGATATTGTTGGATGAGGAAAAACTGTAGAAAAAATATCTAATTCAGTTGCTTCTAATTTCATTGCTAACGAAAATGAATTTATTAGCTCTGTAACTTCTACTCCAACTAAATGAGCTCCTAAAATTTGACCTGTTTTTTCTTCAAAGATTATTTTAACAAACCCTTCACTTTCTGATAACGACAAGGCTTTACCGTTTGCTGACAACGGAAATTTACCAACTTTTATATTAAAACCCATTTGTTTTGCCTTTCTTTCTGATAATCCAATAGTAGCTACTTGCGGATTGCTATAAACGCAAGAGGGTATAGTCATTTTTTCTGAATTATCTTTTCTTAGACCCGCAATAAACTCAACACAGTGAATACCTTCATGGCTTGCTTTATGTGCCAACCATGGAGCACCTGCTACATCGCCTATAGCGTAAATATTCTTTTCATCTGTTTTTCCATAGTCATAAGTTATTATTTGATTATTTTTAGTTTTAACAGAGGTAAATTCTAATCCTAAATTATCAATATTTCCTTGAATACCCACAGCTACTAAAATTTTTTCATAGTTACAAAATAAGTCTTTGTTAGATTTTAAATTTTTATAATGCAACTCAAAAGTATCCTTTTGATATATATCAACTACAGATGAATTCAAGTGAAACTTTACTCCTTTTTTACTTAGACTTTTCCTAAGAAAATTTGATATCTCAAAATCTTCGCTTGGCAGAATTTCACTTTGCATTTCAAAAACTTCTACATTAGAACCTAGAGAATTATAAAAACTTGCAAACTCTATACCTATAGCTCCAGATCCTATGACACCAAGACTTTTAGGTATTTGTTTTGGAGTCATTGCATCTATGTAATTCCAAAGATTTAAGTCATCATAGTTTTTTGAAATTTTAATTTTTTTAGGTCCTGCACCAGTGGCAATAATAATATTTTTAGCTAATATAATTTTTTCTTCATTATTTTTTTTAATAACTATTTCTTTGTTCTTATTTAATTTTGCGCTTCCATAAATTAAATCAATTTTATTTTTTTTAAATAAAAAGTCTATTCCTCTAGAAAGTTTTTTAGCTACGTCTCTTGACCTCTGTACAATTTCTTTAATATTTAGTTTGTTTTGACTTATATCTATTCCAAAATGCGAAGAATTTTTTATATAATCATATATTTCAGAGGTTCTTAAAAGTGCCTTAGTAGGAATACATCCCCAATTAAGACAAATACCTCCTAAATCTTTTTTTTCTATAACCGCCACTTTCATACTTAATTGAGCAGCTCTTATAGCTGCAACATATCCACCAGGTCCAGAACCAATAATTACTATGTCGTAACTTTTATTCATTATGCTAACATTCCTAGTGGGTTTTCTAAAAAGAACTTTATTTTATCTAAGAATATAGCTGCAGTTGATCCATCAGCAACTCTATGGTCTACTGATAAAACCAAATTAATCATATTTTTTTTTAAAATTCTATCCTCCACCATTTTTAATTCTTCAAATATTTCTCCAATTGCAAGTATGCCAGATTGAGGAGGATTTATTATTGCAGAAAATTCATGCACATCATACATTCCTAAATTTGAAATAGAAAAAGACCCACCTAAATAATCATCTGGTGTTAACTTATTATTTTTTGCTCTTGCTATAAACTCTTTCATTTCTGAAGATATTTCTGAAATAGATTTTTTACAAGCTGATCTTATAACAGGGGTAAATAGTCCATCATCAGTAGCTACAGCAACACTAATATCAACTAAATTATATTCTAAAACTGAGTCTTCATTCCAAGTTCTATTCATTTCTGGTACAATTTTTAATGCACTAGCTACAGATTTAATAATTATATCATTATAT